>CAZYMK010000016.1:349-24402 GCA_964648885.1 uncultured Geobacter sp.
TCTCATCACGGAAACGGGAGATCGCTTTGCCCAGGGCCGGTCCTACCCCAGCCACATACGACAACAGCGCCCAGGAGGCGGTGTTAAGTTCCACCCCCACATAGTTGACACCGGATTCCACTACCTCATCCAGAGATTTTTTCAGCAATGTCTGATTGACATCATGCTGGTACTGCCCCACCCCAATGCTCTTGGGATCCACCTTGACCAGTTCAGCCAGCGGGTCCTGCAGACGCCGGGCAATAGAGATAGCCCCCCGCACAGTCAAGTCCAGCTCGGGAAACTCCTCACGGGCTATCTCTGAAGCGGAGTAGATACTGGCCCCGGCCTCGCTGACCATCACCACCGGCAGATGCCTGCCCGCCTTGGCCAGGCTCTCTTTGGTAAATAGCTCCATCTCTCGACCGGCCGTGCCGTTACCAATGGCGATCATCTCAATCCCATGCTGTTCCACCAGCCGCAGCAGGTCCGCTCTGGCCTGTTCTACCCTGCCAGCCCCGGTATGAGGATAGATGGTACCATGCTCAAGAAACCTGCCGGTCTGATCCACCGCTGCCAACTTGGAACCGGTACGCAGACCGGGATCAATCCCCAGCACCCGCTTACCCCCGGCAGGCGGTGCCAGCAGGAGATTTTTAAGATTTCTGGCAAAGACGGCAATGGCCGCCTCATCGGCCAGATCCTTGGACTGCAACCGCAGCTCCACTTCGATGGAAGTGGCGATCAAACGTTTGTAGGCATCTTCGGCAACGTCTTCCAACCAGGGTGTGAAGATACTCTCTCCCTTGATCAGACGATTCTTAAGCCCTGCCAGTATCTCAGCCTGTGGCACCTGCAGAGAAAGCCGCAGCACCTCTTCCTTCTCACCCCGCCGCATGGCCAGCATCCGGTGCGAGGGAATATCCTTCAGCGGCTCCTGGTAGTCGTAGTACATCTCAAACTTGGTGACCTGTTCTTTTTTGTCGGCTGCCACTTTGGTAGTCATCAGCCCTTGCTCCCAGGTCAGGCGGCGCACCATGGCTCGGGCGTCGGCATCATCGGCCAGTCGTTCGGCCAGGATGTGACCGGCTCCCTCCAGGGCTGCCTCAGCGCTCGGCACCTCGTTAGCAACGCTTACAAACGATACAGCCAGCTCCAGAGGGTTACCGGCAGTCAATTCCTGGGCTGCCATCAGATCAGCCAGCGGCTCAAGTCCACGCTCTCTGGCAATGGTAGCTTTGGTCCGACGCTTGGGCTTGAACGGCAGATAAAGGTCTTCCAGCTCGGTCTTCTGGCGGGTGGCTTTGATCCGGGCCTGTAACTCAGGCGTCAGCTTGCCCTGCTCGTTGATGGAAGCCAGGATGGTCTGTCGCCGGGCCTCAAGCTCGGCAAGATAGACCATGCGATCTTCAACCGTGCGGATCTGAACCTCATCCAGCTCACCGGTCTGTTCTTTACGGTAACGGGCAATGAACGGGACCGTGGCCCCTTCCTGCAGCAGAGTAACGGTATTGATTACCTGAAACGGCTTGAAGCCGGTCTCTTCAATGATGATATGTACGATTTCTGCTCGTTGCTGCTGATTCAAGACCATGCTGGATCATCCTCGGCTGTTGGGTGGTAAGGTAATAAACCTATCTATTTGTGCGACAAAGGCGTAGTGTATAAAAGATTAGATAAGGAGAGATCATGATTATCAAGACAGGTGTATTAGTGAGTCATACCGGTGCATGCACATGGGGCGTGGGCAAAGTTGTCGAGGTGGCCAACCTGAAGGCAACCATCCAGTTTAGTGACGGGATCACCAGAAAGATCGCCTCCACGCATTATGCCACCCTCCAGCCAGGTGATCCTGCCGCCTATGTTCCCGCCTCGGAAGGCACCTTGGCGGAAAAGGCCAAGGCTGCCCCCAGAAAACCGAGAAAGGTAAAAACACCGGTATTTTTGTCTGACGGGACAGAGCTGTAACTACCAGCGCTTGGTAACCTCAATCAGGTGATACCCAAACTGGGTTTTGACCGGCCCCAGCACCTTGCCGACCTCACCGCTGAAAACTACTTCATCAAACTCCTTGACCATCTGCCCGGGAGTAAATGCCCCTAAATCGCCGCCACGCATGCGGGAGGGGCAGGATGAATTGAGCTTGGCCACCTCGCCAAAATCAGCGCCGGCCTCTATCTCTGCCTTCAACTTCAGACATGCTTCTTCAGTTGCCACTAATAGGTGTCGTGCCGTTGCCGTTGCCATATCATACCTCCTGTCTACCGTTTTTATTTCAAACCATCTTCTGCCAGTTCAATTGCTTTTCTCACCGCCATCGCCTTGTTAACCGTTTCCTGCCATTCAGCGGCAGGATCTGAATCGGCCACAATCCCGGCGCCGGCCTGCAGGTGCACCTTGCCATCCTTGATCACCAGAGTGCGAATGGCGATGGCAAGATCCATGTTGCCGGAAAAAGAGACGTAACCCACGGCACCTCCGTAAATGCCCCGTCGCACCGGCTCCAGCTCGTCGATGATCTCCATGGCCCTGATCTTGGGGGCACCGGAAAGCGTACCGGCCGGAAAGGTTGCCCGGACCAGATCAAAGGCATCACGGCCCGGCTGCAGCTCACCCTGCACGTTTGAAACAATGTGTATCACATGGGAATATCGTTCGATCACCATCAGCTCTCCTACCACCACACTGCCGGTTTTACAAACCCGCCCCAGATCGTTACGCCCCAGGTCCACCAGCATCACATGTTCAGCCCGCTCCTTGGGATCAGCCAGCAGCTCTTCGGCCAGCTGCTGATCCTGTTCCGGCGTGGCACCACGGGGTCGGGTACCGGCAATAGGTCGCAGTTCAACCCGACTCCCCTCCTTGCGCACCATCACCTCCGGCGAGGCACCGGTCACAATGGTATCCCCACAGCGCAGGAAGAACATGTAGGGTGAAGGATTGAGGGTACGCAGCACCCGGTAGATATCGAACGGATCAACGGTCAGATCACCGGACATCCGCTGCGACAACACCACCTGAATGATGTCGCCGGCGCGTACATACTCCTTGGCCTTTTCAACTGCGGCCTCAAAGTATTCCTGAGTGATGTTGGAGGTGAATCCTACCGAGCGTTCGGCCGGTCTGGTGGTGCTGGGAACCACCATCGGCGAACGAAGCTTGAGTACCAGCGCCTCAATCCGGCTGACGGCATCGGCGTAGGCCTGCTCACAGGAAGGGCTGCTGCCCAGGTCTGCAGTGGCCACCACCAGAATTTTCTGTTTTACGTTATCAAAGATCAAGAGGCTGTTGGTGATGATGAAATAGGAATCCCAGGCATCAATGGTATCCGGTTTGTCTGTGGGGAGCTGCTCAAAATGCCGCACCATGTCATACCCCAGAAACCCGACAGCCCCGCCGATGAAACGGGGCAAACCCGGCACCTCGACCGGTTGGTAGCGGGCAAGCTCGTCACGCAACAGGGTGGTCGGGTCATCCAGCTCCTGCACCGTGACCTGATTGCCCCGAATCAGCTCAACCCGCCGCCCCTTTGAACGTATGATCAGCGCTGCATCTGCCCCCAGAAACGAGTAGCGGGCCCACTTTTCGCCCCCTTCGATACTTTCAAGCAGAAACGCCTGCTGGCCGTTATCGATCTTGCGAAAAGCCGTAACTGGTGTATCCATATCGGCCATGATCTCACGATAGACCGGCACCAGGTTACCCTGTCCGGCCAGCGTGCAAAATTCGTTAAAATCAGGAAATAGCATTGCAGCTCCAATAGTTGAAATAGGGATCGCACGCTACCACAGGGGGTACTCACTGTCAATTATGCACCCTCCTCTTTTCATTATAATCAGTTGTGGTATAGTCACGTGCAAATACATCGGCAGGAGACCGCAATGAAACAGACCAACATCCTTCTTGAGAGCGATACCAACGAACTGGAAATCGTCGAATTTCGAGTAGATGAACTGGATTCCCTTGGCAATCTGATCCCCTGCCACTACGGTGTTAACGTAGCTAAAGTTCGCGAGATTATCCGTCTGCCCCAGGTTACCAAGGCGTTGAACACCTCAGATGCCGTTGAGGGAATGATCAAGCTGCGTGAAAAAGTCATACCAGTACTTAATCTCTCAAAAATACTCAACAAGTATACTGGTGATATGCTCGCCGACCGGGTGATTGTGCTGGAGTTCAACAACCTGATGGTGGGAGTACTGGTACACTCGGTTTCCCGCATCTACCGCATCTCCTGGAAAAACGTGGAAGCCCCTTCATCGGCGGTCTACTCCGATCAGATTACCGGCTTGGTCAAGATGGAAGACCGGATCATTCTGGTACTGGATTTTGAGAAAATCGTGGCCGAATTCTGCTCTGCCAGCGCCCTCAGGCCACTGGAGCCGGAACAGCTGCAGATATCACAGGAACATGATCGCACCAGCAAGACCATCCTGGTGGCTGATGACTCCCCTTTTATCCGCTCCACCATGTGCAGTGCCCTGCGGGGCGCCGGTTACAACGTACAGGAGGCGGTGAACGGTGCCGAGGCCTGGGAAAAAATCTGCGATATCCAGCAACGCTGCACTGCCGACAACCAGACTTTTCGCAGCAAGATCCAACTGCTGATCACTGATGTGGAGATGCCCCAGATGGACGGCCTGCACCTGACCTCGCTCATCCGCAAGCAAGACTACTTCAAGGATCTGCCGATCATCATCTTCTCCTCTCTGGCCTCTGAAGACAACATCCGCAAATGGCATGACCTGGGGGCGCAGCAGATTCTGACCAAACCCGATCTGCCCAACCTGGTTAAATATGCTGACGAGTACACTGTCTGACGGATAATTTACTTATTGTTCATCTTGAATCGGGGGCCATCTTGGCCCCCTTTTTTATGGTTGACATCCCCCCCTGTTTCTGTTTAAGTGCCGCCACCGTAAACGCCATAACCATTCAAAATAACTAAATTTTTTAAGCATAACTAAAAATTGCCGAACGTCAATTTACTCTGATCAAAACAGGAGAACCAGATGAAAAAAATCACCAAGTTCCGCAAAGTCATGGCCGCCAACCGCGGCGAAATCGCTATCCGGATCTTCCGGGCCTGCACCGAGCTGGGGATCAGCACCGTAGCCCTCTACTCGGAGGAGGACAAGCTCTCCCTGCACCGCTACAAGGCTGACGAAGCCTATCACATCGGCAAAGGCAAGGCTCCGATCGACGCCTACCTGGGAATCGATGAGATCATCGCCCTGGCCCTGAAGGCCGATGTTGACGCCATCCACCCCGGTTACGGTTTCCTGGCAGAGAACGCCGAGTTTGCCGAGAAGTGCGAGGCGGCCGGTATCGCCTTTATCGGCCCCACCGCCGATATGCAACGCGCCCTGGGTGACAAGGTAGCCGGCCGCAAGGCGGCCATTGCTGCCGAGGTGCCGGTAGTGCCGGGAACCGAAGACGCGATTGAGAAGGAAGAAGAAGCCCTCAAGTTTGCCAAGGAGCACGGTTATCCGATCATCATCAAGGCCGCAGCCGGTGGCGGTGGCCGCGGTATGCGGGTAGCCCGCAACAAAAAAGAGCTGACCGAGGGGCTGGTAGCAGCAGCCAGCGAAGCCAAGGCTGCCTTTGGCAACGCCACCGTCTTCCTTGAGCGCTACATTGAAAACCCCAAGCATATTGAAGTTCAGGTACTGGGAGACAACTACGGCAACCTGGTACACCTGTTTGAGCGGGACTGCTCGATCCAGCGCCGACACCAGAAAGTGGTTGAATTTGCTCCGGCCCTCTGCCTGACCCAGCAGCAGCGTGAAGAAATCTGCACTGCAGCCCTCAAGATCGCCGGGCAGGTCAAGTACCGTAACGCAGGTACAGTCGAGTTTCTGGTGGATCAGGAAAATAACTTCTACTTTATTGAAATGAACCCCCGGATTCAGGTTGAGCACACCGTCACCGAGATGATTACCGGTCGAAACCTGGTGCAGAACCAGATCCTGATCGCCCAGGGCTACAAACTGTCCGACCCGGAGATCAACATCCCCTCCCAGTCGGCCATTGACATGCGCGGCTATGCCATCCAGTGCCGGATCACCACCGAAGACCCGGCCAACAACTTTGCCCCTGACTTCGGCACCCTGACCACCTATCGCTCCGCCGCCGGAGCCGGCATCCGTCTGGATGCAGGCAACGCCTTTACCGGTGCCAAGATCACCCCTCACTACGATTCGCTATTGGTCAAGGTCAGCTCCTGGGGCCTGAACTTCAAAGATGCCGCCTCCATCATGCACCGTGCCCTGCAGGAGTTCCGGGTACGGGGGGTCAAGACCAACATCGGTTTTCTGGAAAATGTCATCACCCACTCCGTCTTCCTGCACGGCAAGTGCGACACCTCCTTCATTGACAAGCACCCGGAACTGTTACAGTTCCGCGAAAAAAAGGACCGCGCCAGCAAGGTGCTTTCCTTCCTGGGGGACGTGATCGTCAACGGTTCCCCCGGCATCACCAAGCCGCTCAAGTCGGCCGACCTGATTGAGGCCAGGCTGCCGGAGATCGACTACACCCAGCGTCGGCCAGCCGGTTCCAAAGATCTTTTCATGAAGCTGGGGGCCGAAGGCCTTTCCAAGTGGATTCTTGAGCAGAAGAAACTGCTGATCACCGACACCACCATGCGGGACGCCCACCAATCACTGTTGGCCACCCGGGTCCGCTCCCATGACATCCTCAAGATCGCCGAACCCACCTCCTACCTGGGTGCCGATCTGTTCTCGCTGGAGTGCTGGGGCGGCGCCACCTTCGACGTCTCGATGCGCTTTCTGAAAGAATGCCCCTGGCAGCGGCTGCACAAACTGTCCGAGGCGATCCCCAACATCCTGTTCCAGATGCTGCTGCGCGGTTCCAACGCCGTGGGCTACACCAACTACCCGGACAACGTGGTCCAGAAGTTCGTGGAAGAAGCAGCCAACTCCGGCGTGGATATCTTCCGGGTCTTTGACTCACTGAACTGGACAGTCGGCATGCAGGTGGCAATGGAGGCAGTACGCAAGTCCGGCAAGATCTGCGAGGCCACCATCTGTTACACCGGCGACATCACTGACCCCAAGCGGGATAAATATCCTCTGGAATACTACGTAAACATGGCCAAAGAGCTGGAGAAGATGGGCGCCCACATCCTGGCCATCAAAGATATGGCCGGCCTGCTCAAGCCGATGGCCGGCTACAAGCTGGTCAAGGCACTGAAAGAGAATATCGGTATTCCGGTGCACCTGCACACCCACGATACCTCCAGCAACGCCGGGGCCATGCTTTTGATGGCAAGCGAGGCCGGGGTGGATATCGTGGATGCCGCCCTCTCCTCCCTGTCCGGCCTGACTGCCCAGCCTAACCTGAATGCACTGGTGGCAGCCCTGGAGCGGACCGAGCGTGACCCGCAGGTCAATGCCAAAGGGTTGCAGCAACTGTCCAACTACTGGGAAACCGTGCGGGACTACTACGCACCGTTCGAGTCGGGCCTTAAATCCGGCACTGCCGAGGTCTACCACCACGAGATCCCCGGCGGTCAGTATTCCAACTACAAGCCGCAGGTGGCTGGCCTTGGCCTCTTGGACCGCTGGGAAGAGTGCAAAGAGATGTACCATCAGGTCAACATGATGTTCGGCGACATCGTCAAGGTCACGCCATCATCAAAGGTGGTGGGCGACATGTCCATGTTCCTGGTCAAAAACAACCTGCAGCCCGAGGATGTCTTCACCTCCAAGGAAGATCTGGCCTTCCCGGAATCAGTTGTCGGTATGTTTAAAGGGATGCTGGGCCAACCTTACCAGGGCTGGCCGGAAGAACTGCAGAAGATCATTCTTAAAGGCCAGCAGCCAATCACCTGCCGCCCCGGCGAACTGCTGGAGCCGGTTGACTTTGTAGAAGAGCGCCTGAAACTGGAGGAAAAGCTGGGACACAAGGTGGATGACAAGGCCTTGATCTCTCACATCCTCTACCCCAACGTTTACCCTGAATTCGACAAGCATCGTCAGGAATACTCCGACACCTCGGTCATCCCCACCCCGATCTTCTTCTACGGGCTGGAGCCGGGCCAGGAAACCTCGCTGGACATCGAGGCCGGCAAAACCCTGATCATCAAGCTCAATGCCATCGGTAAACTGCAGGAAGACGGCACCCGCGAGGTCTACTTTGAACTGAACGGTAACAACCGCGCCGTGGTCATCCGGGACCAGTCGATCCAGAACAGTGACGCCTTCCGTGAAAAGGCCGACAAAGGTAACCAGGCCCATATCGGCGCTCCGATGCCCGGTAAGGTCTTCAAGGTCAATGTCAAGCCCGGCGACAAGGTCAAGGCCGGTGATGTACTGATGGTAACCGAAGCGATGAAGATGGAGACCAACATCAAGGCCAAGAACGACGGTACCGTGGCCGAGGTGAGGTTCAAGGAAGCTGATAAGGTAGAGAAAGAAGACCTGGTCATCGTAATGGGCTAACAGGGAACGGTCTTTTTCCGCCCTGGCTCTGTCAGCCTTCAAAGGGTTTGTGCGGCGTAGCACTGCTACGCATTCGCACCCTTCCTTGGCTGCCAAACCCGGAACGAAAAAATTCTCGTTCCCGATCTATCACCCCTGCATAATGGCAACGCCCCGCTTTGGACTGTCCGAAACGGGGCGTTGGTGTATCTCAGCCATGAGTATGTCGGCAGTTCAGGCAGCATCGCATCGGCATCGCTACCCCCTTATCTCGTGAACGTTAGCAACCAAAATCATGATATCAATATTTGATTGCGCCCCTGCAAACACTTTGGTAACCTTACCCAATGAATAAATCTCACCGCACCACGCTGCTTGCTATATTTTCACTTCCAGTTCCGATAACTTTGGCATGGCGAAAAATTGAGTCGCTGTTCGTTGCACTCGGCGCACAAACAATTGAAGACAACGGTTCAAGGGTCAGGATTGAGCTACACGGCATTATTGGCACCTTTCATCGCCCACATCCAGCAAAAGAGGCCAAACCATATCAAGCTAGAGACGCAAGAACGTTCCTGGAGAACGCAGGAGTAAAACCATGAGCACAATGACATTCAAAGGGTATGCTGCAAAAATCGAATATAGCGATGATGATGCCTGTTTTATTGGACATATTGCCGGCATCAAAGATGTTATTGGTTTCCATGCCGAAACCGTTAAAGAGCTGAGAGCGGCTTTTGAAGAGACGGTTGACGACTATCTTGCCACCTGTGAAAAGTTGGGACGGGCCCCGCAAAAGCCTTATTCAGGTAAACTCATGCTACGTGTACCCCCAGAGGTTCACGCCAGGGCGGCAATGATGGCGCAGGCTCATGGCTTAAGCATAAACCAGTGGGCGTCTGACGTTCTGGCACATGCTTCCTAATCAGCCACTCATCTATGGCTCAATCAACTCGGACTGGCTTACTGTGTGTTGAATTTCACCAGTTCCACAGCTGTCAGCTGGTTGGCAGTAGAAGCAACATCACTCCGGCATCACCATAGGGACGTATGAACCTACTTCTTACTGTTGCCGTATTTCTCGCTGCTTTCACTGCCGCCGTCCACATCCTTATCGGCTGAGATAATGTTGCCACCCTACGGTGATATGACAGAGACGGAGACATACCGAACCGCACCAGCGCAGCTCCCCAAGGAGCAGGTGGCCAGACTGCGGCGAATGGGAAACGATGCCCTTCTGAACCTGCTACGTTCGGCTCTGGTACTTGGAGCATCGCTGTCAGCCGTGGCCGGGTATCAATACAACCATCCTGCAGGATACATGGTTGCGCTGTTCCTGGCGATGATCGCTGTTTCAGCAATCAAGAGCGCCCCGCACATCAAACATGCTGTTTTGGCAACGCAGCGGGGCATGCCGTCGCGAGGCACCCTTGTCATCACCATCACCGCCTGGTCCGATTCTGAATCCTATCAGGCAACCGTTACTGACCGTCTCGGCCATATATGGGAGTTTGAATTCATCCCCCAGGAATGGAAGCCGGGGGCCGGGCAGACAGAAGCCACCATCTACACCATTCCGTCTGTTACCTGGCCGGTTTTGGTTTCCACTGAGCAGGGAGTTCTGTTCCCCCGCTACCAACCCAAACGAATAGAACAGTCAAAGGAGTCTCCATGAGCGAACCTATCATGATTGCCAAAAACAACAGTACTGAGCTGCATCTGTTGCCCAAGATGGCTAATCGCCACGGCCTGATTACCGGCGCTACCGGCACCGGCAAGACCGTAACCCTGCAGACCCTGGCCGAGCAGTTTTCAAGCATCGGCGTCCCTTGTTTCATGTCGGACATCAAGGGTGACCTCTCCGGCCTGTCAAAGCCTGGCGGCAACAACCCCAAGGTTGATGAGCGGCTCAAATTGCTGGGTATCACTGATCATCTCTACCGGGGCTTTCCAGTCACCTTCTGGGACCCGTTCGGTGAGCAAGGTCATCCGGTACGGGCAACGGTCTCAGACTTGGGGCCGCTCCTGCTGGCCCGGATGCTTGAGCTGAACGACACCCAGACCGGTGTTCTGAACCTGGTCTTCAAGGTGGCGGATGACAACGGTCTGCTGCTGCTGGACCTGAAGGATCTGCGAGCCATGCTGCAGTTTGTGGGGGATAATGCCAAGTCGCTCACCACCGACTACGGTAATGTCTCGGCTGCCAGTGTGGGGGCGATCCAGCGCGGACTGCTGGCACTGGAGAGCCAAGGGGGTGACCGGATTCTGGGTGAACCGATGCTGGATATCAACGATCTGATGCAGACGGATCGCGGCCTGGGGGTGGTCAATATCCTGTCGGCTGACAAGCTGATGGGCAGCCCCAAGCTGTACGCCATCCTGCTGCTCTGGCTGCTGTCAGAACTTTTTGAGAACCTGCCTGAGGCCGGTGATCTGGACAAACCCAAGCTGGTTTTTTTCTTTGATGAGGCCCACCTGCTGTTCAATGATGCCCCTCCTGCCCTGGTAGACAAGATCGAACAGGTGGTACGGCTGATCCGTTCCAAAGGGGTGGGCGTGTACTTTGTCACCCAGAACCCGGCCGACATACCGGACAAGGTACTCTCACAGCTGGGCAACCGGGTGCAGCATGCCTTGCGGGCCTTTAGCCCCCGGGACCAGAAAGCGGTCAGAGCTGCTGCCGAGACCATGCGGGATAATCCATTGCTTGATGAAGCGACCGTCATTACCGAACTTGGTGTCGGTGAGGCACTGGTATCCTGCCTTGATGAAAAGGGGCGCCCCGGCGTGGTGGAGCGGGCCTTTATCATTCCCCCCCAAGGTCAGATCGGCCCGATCGAGCCCCAGGAGCGCCAGCGGCTGATGCAGAGTTCACTGGTGGCAGGGGTCTACGAGAAGGCAGTTGATCGGGAGTCGGCATACGAGCTGCTCAAGTCCCGCGCTGAGCAGGCTGCACAGACACAGAGTGCTGCTCAAACTGCATCAGCGGGTGGTGGAGGCACCGGTGGCGGACTGGGGGGGATGCTCGGCGACCTGCTGGGTGGAGGTGGCAGCGGTAACCGTCGGCGTGAAGGGGTGGTGGAGGCGTTGGCCAAGAGTGCCGCCCGCTCGGTGGGCAGCCAGTTGGGCAGGGCTATCATTCGCGGGGTGATGGGCTCTATCCTGGGTGGCAGGCGGTAGCAGCTGCTCAGGCGGATAGACAAGAACGCCCCGCTTCGGTTCCGAGGCAGGGCGTTTTTTTGCTGCAGGTCTTCGGGAACCGCTAGCGCTGGCTACGCCCGCGCTGCTGATAACCACCTTTATCTCCGGCAGCATTGCCACCCTGACGCTGCTGATAACCGCCTTTATCTCCGGCAGCATTGCCACCCTGACGCCGCTGCCCGCCAGCTGAAAACGGCCTGCGGCCTCTGGCACCGGCACCATTGCCGCCACGCCCCGGTACCGGCAGCACGCTGACCGGCTCAAGACCAGCCAAAGTCTGCATCGCAACGGTGTGACCGGTGTATTTCTGAATCCGCTGCAGATACACCGCATCCGCTGGCGAAACAAAGGAAATCGCAATTCCGGTGGCACCGGCCCGACCGGTACGACCGATACGGTGGACATAATCCTCGGCAGCCCGGGGCAGGTCAAAGTTAATCACATGGCTGATGCCGTTGATATCCAGACCGCGGGCCGCCACGTCGGTGGCCACCAGCAGACGCACTTTGCCACGTCGCAGGTTGGTCAGGGTCCGGTTGCGAGCCCCCTGGGTCATGTCGCCATGCAAAGGCGCTGCCGCATACCCTTGGTCGTAGAGGTCACGGGCCAGGGAATCAGCATCCCGCTTGGTGGCAGAGAAGATGATCGCCTGAGTAATGGCAGGATCTTCCAGCAGACGCTGCAGCAGCTTGTGCTTGTGCTTGAGGTTGTCAGCCAGGTGCATCCGCTGCTCGATCTGGCTGTGGGTAGCCTGTGGAGAAGAAATACTGATCCGGGTCGGCTCTTTCAGCAAGCGCCCGGCCAGCCGCGCCATGGGATCATCCATGGTGGCGGTAAAAAGCAGTGTCTGGCGTTTTTTAGGGGTGGCGGCAGCAATCTGGTCAACGGCATCAGTAAAACCCATGTCCAGCATCCGGTCGGCTTCATCCAGCACCAGCAACTCTACCCGCGACAGATCAATACGACCACTCTCAAGGTGATCAATCAGACGTCCAGGAGTGGCGACAATCAGGTCTACCGGCTGACGCAGCAAACGGACCTGTTCAGGGTACGGCATGCCGCCAACAATGGAACCGTAACGCATTCTTAAAAAACGACCGTAACGGGCTACGGAGTCAGCAACCTGAGCAGCCAATTCGCGGGTTGGTGTCAGCACCAGCACCCGTGGTCCAATTCCTGCCGGACCTGGTTTTGCCAGACGTTCAAGGGCTGGGATAATAAAGGCGGCGGTCTTGCCGGTACCGGTCTGAGCCGAGGCGATCAGGTCTTTACCAGCCAGGGCCTGAGGAATGGCCTGGGCCTGGATCGGGGTCGGCTCGGCATAGCCGCAAACGGAAATGGCTTTCTGGATTGATGCGTGCAAATTCAGTTCAACAAACGACATAGAAATCTCCTGATTCGACATGAGCTGAAACCTGCCGGCAGCGCTCGTTTGGTCTGTCGAATCGTGTATAAATAATTTTTGGTCGGAAGGGTGCGTCGGGACAACCGTTGTCCCAATAGAATCAGCGCAACCGTCTCATCTGGCCGGCAGAACTCATACGGATTCCGGGCAAACTGCTGCCGTTGAGGGAATCCTTCGTCGCAAACCAAACGCGGTGCTGCAGAATCGGGGAAATAAACCGGATGCAGGAGGGGGTCAGTCAGCGAAGACACGAGGTGAACAATTAATCAAGAAATAATACGCGAACCAACGGGCTGACGCAAGCTAAAAATGACGGTGATGTTATTTTATCCGCCCCTGCAGCCGCAGCAGCCCTTCCAGAATAGTTGCCGGATGGGGCGGACAACCGGGAATGTAGAGGTCAACCGGCAGCAGACTGTCCAGGCCAACGCTGACCTGTGGTGAACCGGCAAAGGGGCCGCCGCTGATGGCACAACTGCCGCAGGCCACCACGATCTTGGGGGCCGGAATCGCCTCCCAGGTCTTGAGCAACGCCTCGCGCATGTTCTGGCTGACCGGACCAGTGACCCAGATGCCGTCGGCGTGGCGCGGCGATGCCACAAACTGGATGCCAAAGCGCCCCAGATCCCAGCCAATGGTGGTCAGCACGTTGCTGTCGGCCTCACAGGCGTTGCAGCCACCGGCAGAAACCTCGCGGAACTTGAGGGAGCGTCCGAACAGCTTTTTCAGATCAGGGGCAAGGGGCCGGGCATAGTGATGGGGCTCACCGGCACGCACCAGCAGTTCTTCCCGGCTGGAGGTTGCCAGGCAGTGATCATGGTTGGTAAACGAAACACCGGCACTGGCCGGGCAGTCCGCACAGAACAGACAGCGCCCCATATCCAGTGTCAGCTGCCCTGCATCGGCAGCAATCGCCTGCCAGGGGCAGGACGTAGCACAGGCTTCTGCCTGCTCCGGACTCAGGTTGTCCGCCAACTGCGGATACCCGCGGAATCGCTCCGGCAGCGTTACCGGACCATCCGGGTACGACATGGTCCGGTATCCCTGAATAGTGAGACGTTCTTTAAGGGCTCGCAGCATGGGTGTCTCCCCTACAGGTCAAATCCGCAATAAGACAAGTTGAAGCTCTTGTTACAGAGCGGGAAATCGGATATCTGCTCTCCCCGTAATGCCAGGGCCAGGCCTGACCAGTTGTGGAAGGAGGGATCTGTCACCTTGTAATAGCCAAACCGCCCCTGTTCATCCGTAATGGCCAGGTGGCAGATTTCCCCTCGCCACCCTTCGGTCAGGGCAACAGCCAGCTGACCACCCTGCAGCGGCTTCATCTCCGCAACATAACGCCCCGAAGGCAGATGACTGACCTGCTCCTGACAAAAGTCAAGCGACTTCTGGGCCTCCTGCCAACGCACCAGGGTGCGGGAGCAGACATCACCATGAAAGGCAGTGACAATCGGTACCTGTGCCATGCGATAGATACCAAAGGGATAGTCTGAACGGACATCACGCTTGAGTCCACAGGCCCGGGCAGCGGGCCCCACCAACCCCAGTTCTCTGGCTGCATCCGGCGCAACAGGGCCGGTTCCCTCCAGACGGGACATGACCGACGGCGTACCCCAGAGCAGTTCAATGGCGCTGGTCAGCTCCTTCCGTCCGGCCTCCAGACGTTGGTACAGGTCGTCCCGCAACCGTTGATCCAGATCAAACAGCACGCCACCCGGCGTCAGCAGTCCGCGCCCAAAACGGCTGCCGCAGAGCAGGGCCGACATGTTCAGAAAATCACCCCTGATCCTGCCGCAGAACGAAGCCGTGGGCAGATAGCCCACATCACCGGCTATGGCCCCCATATCACCGGTATGATTGGCCAGGCGCTCCAGCTCCAGCGCAATCCCGCGCAGTGCCTCTGCCGCAGCGGGTGGACGGGTTCGGGAAAGGGCCTCCAGCACCATGCAGTAGGCCTGACCATGGCCGATACTGGTATCCCCGGCCAGTGCTTCCACCTGACGCAGAGTCCGGTGAAAGGGGCCGCCACGCAGCAGCTGTTCGATACCGCGATGCTGATACCCCAGGGATATTTCCAGATGAAAGACCTGCTCACCATAGCATTGGAAACGGAAGTGCCCGGGTTCAATCACCCCGGCATGGACCGGGCCGACCGCCACCTCATGGACCTCTTCCCCTTCGACCTGGTAGTAGTCCATCACCCCTACCTGCAGCGGCTGATCAGCAGGCCGTGCCCAGGCATCACTATCAGGGCGGCAGGAACGGACAAACCTGACCGGCTTGAACCAGGGGTGCCCCTCAAACACGATACCGCACTGTTCGGCAATCTCCCGCTCAAACAGCTGCAGTTGGGGACAGTGGGCTGCCAGTGAGGGGAAACTGTTTCCACTGCAGACTGTCCGCATGACGCCCAGCAGACCGTCCACCGGCGAGGCCAGGAGACAGTAGAACACGGTTGCTTCACCGTCCGGCACGCCACAGTAACTGCTGACCCGCCAGCCATGGGCTGTTCGGTCGCGGATGGTCTCGATAAAATGATCGTGCGGCAGAGGAGTCAGCTCCGCAAGCGCCACTGCCTGACCATTGGCCAGCAATTGCAGGGTGTCGTTCATGGCCGCACCTCAAGCAGAGCAGCGCCGTCACGCAACAGCTGCAGCAGTGTTTCAGGGGGCCAGATGCCGAACCAGAGCATTAGCAGCATGGTTGCCAGCGGCGGGCCGACGGTCAGCAGACTGTCTCGATAGACCTGCTGCCCCAGGTCGTCACGGGGGGTCCCCATCACCATCGGCAACACGGTTAAGGCCATGCCGATAAAGATGATTGCCAGAAAGAGCAGGAACAGGCCGCCAACCAGATAGTTCCCCGTGGCAAAGGTGGCGCTGATAATGGAAAATTCGCTCACAAACGGCGCAAAAGGAGGGGATCCGGTAATGGCAATAAAACCGGCCAGAAAGAGTCCGCCGGACCAGGGCAGGCGTGTCAGGGCCCCTTGCACCACCTCGGTGGTTTTGCCACCGTAGGAACGGTGTATATTACCGGACGAGAGGAACAGCACCCCTTTGGTCAATCCGTTATTGATCAGGTGAAACAACACCCCGAACAGTGCCCCTTTGCCGATCCCCAGCCCCACGGCCAGGATACCGACATGCTCAACGCTTGAGTAGGCCAGCATCCGCTTGAAATCATGCTGACGGGCCATAAAGACCGCAGCTACCGCCATGGAGAGCAGTCCCAGCACAATCAGGGCGTTCTGGAAGAAGGCCAGCTCTACCACCGATGCCAGACAGACCTGATAGACCCGCAGGATGGCCAGAAAGGCACAGCTGACCAGCCCTCCGGCCAGGAGTGCGCCTACCAGTCCCGGCGCCTCTCCGTAGGCATCGGGCTTCCAGGTATGCAGCGGTGCCAGCCCCATCTTTGAGCCGTACCCCACCAGCAAAAAGATGAAGGCAGCATGAAGCCAGCTGCGATGAAGCCCCGGCGCTGCCTTCAGCAGATCAGGCAGCAACAGGGTCGCTTCCTGGTGAGCCACATGGGTGGCATAGGCCAGAAACAGCAATCCCAGCAGCGCCAGGGCAATGCCGACTGAACAGATCATCAGGTACTTCCAGGTGGCCTCAATGGAACGGGCGTTACGATTGAAATAGATCAGCGGAGCCATGGAAACGGTGGTGGCCTCAATCGCCACCCAGAGCAATCCCAGGTGCTGGCAGAGGGTGACCAGCGACATGGCTGCCAGACAGACCAAGAGCCCCAGACAAAGCACCCGGTTGGAGCGGTCCTGACGGTAGGCCAGGTAGCCTACTGCGTAGACCGCACAGACCGTAAACAACGAACTGATTGCCAGCAGGGTGATCTTGCCCAACGGATCCAGATATATCCAGCTACCCTGCACGGCCTCGGTCTGCCTGTCGATCAGATAGAGGGACAACAGCAGATGGGGTACAGCTATGGATGGCAATACCAGCGGTCTCAGCCTGTTGTCAGGCACGAGCCAGGCAAACAAGGCCCCACCAAGCGGCAGCAGTACCAGCAGATGGATCATGGTCCCTACTCCTCCCGTAGCGCCTGGAGACGCGAGGTATCAACCGAAGAGAACTCGCGGTTGATATGATTGATCACAATCCCCATCACAAAGATCCCCACCAGCAGGTCAAGCAGTGCGCCGGCCTCCACCATAAACGGCATGGCATCGGTCAGCAGCAGACCAAAGATAAAGATGCCGTTCTCCAACACCAGGTAGCCGATAACCTGGGAGATCGCCTTGCGGCGGGTGGTCAGAATCAGAAAACCGGTCATCAAGGTGGCAATAGAGGCCGGCACAAACAACAGTTCGCGATGTTCCGGCGCCAGCGGCAACCGCTGGGCAAACACAAAGGCCAGGGCAGTAAAGATCGCCCCCAGCAACAACGTCGGCACGTAGTCGATAAACGGCTCCACCTCACGGCGAATCTGAGCCTTACGCACGGCATCATTGATCATCCAGGGGATCACCACCCCTTTTGCCAGAATAATACTGGCAGTGATCATCAGCAGGTGTCCGGAGAACTGGTGCAACAGCCCCGGAATGATCCCCAGCACCACCCCCTGCACTGCCACGGCTCTGATGGCAAAGGCCAGCCGACTGGTGCCCAGCATGATAAAATTGATCAACATCACCAGCACCAGTAGTTGATCAGCAAACGCAATCATCGGCATCACCTCACGATCAGCAGCATGGCAAAGGCCGATAAAATAGTGGCCGCCACCAGTAATTGGGGAATCCGCACCAGCCGCAGTCGGGCCATGACCGACTCCACCACGCCGATCAGAACCGCCAGATACACCATTGCCGCAATAAAAATCCCCCAGTCCGGCAGCGGGTTGCCGGTTTTGAACGGCAGGATCAGGTTGGTAAACAGCGCCCCAAGCACAAACAGCTTTAAGGCGGCACCGTACAGGATCATGCCGAAGGCAGGTCCGCTGTGATCCAGCACCATCACCTCATGGATCATAGTCAGTTCAAGGTGCGTGTTGGGATCATCAAACGGTATCCTGCAGTTTTCTGCCAACAGGGCAATAAACAGGGCATTGGACAAAAGCAGCATCACCGCGCCGCTCGTCAGCCAGACCTGCAGGGAGGGATAGGTAAACATGGTGCCAAGTGACAGGCTTTTACTCATGCGGGCCAGGGTAATCAGGACAAAGAACAGGGTCGGCTCCACCAGGCAGGCATAGGTCACCTCGCGGGCTGCCCCCATACCCTCAAAGCTGGAACCGGTATCAAGGGCGGCACTGGTGGTAAAGAAACGGGCCAGCCCGAACAGATAGGCGAACAGGAGCATATCACCGGGAAAGGAGATCAGTGCGGGATGGTTGCCCAGCGGCACCATCAAGGATGCCAGCAGGGTTGCTGCAAGAGTCACCACTGGTCCGGCCCGAAAGACCCAGGTGGTGGTGGTGCTGAAGACCGACCCTTTCTGCAGCAGTCGCGCCAGATCATAATAGGGTTGCAGAATCGGGGCCCCTTTTCTGCCGGCAAAGGCAGCCTTGGTCTTGTTGATTACCCCCAGCAGCAACGGGGGCATCACCAGCAGCAGCACAACATGGATCACCGAAGAGACCATCAGATGTAACTCCAGACCATCAGGGCAAACAGCGTGACAAAGATGTACAGCATATAGAGATACAGATGACCGTTCTGCATCCGGCGCAGCCATGAAAAACACCAGTCAACCCCGGTCATGGCCGGTAGCAGCAGACGATCCAGAATACGCTCGGTCAAAGCCGGGCAAAACAGGGACGGCGCCGCAAACAGAGGCTGCAGAGCTGCCAGGCATACAGAAGGGATCGCGGATTTGTTAAAAATGTTGCCGGAAAGTTCGGCAAAGGCACTGCCGGTGTACTGCATCCGGGCCGTTGGTGCCAGAAAGCCGCATCCCCAGGTAGCTGATGACCCAACCGGTCGATTGAGAACCAACTGCCGCCAGATCAGCCAGATCAGCAGGATCGTTCCCAGGAGCAGACCATTCATGATACTGACGGTCCGCAGCGGCACCGTTGTCACCAACCCCATGACCAAGGTCTGCCCAAGGCCGCTGTAGGTGGCAACCACCGGCATGACCAGACGTGCCAGGAGTGGTGCGGCAAGTCCCCCCAACAGACAGAAGCCGGCCAGCACGGCCATCGGCACCAGCATGGCTGCCGGTGCCTCATGGCCGTTGCTAGCATCCGGACTGCGGGGAGTTCCCAAAAAAAGCAGACCGTACAGTTTGACAAACGTAATAATGGCAATACCGCCAACCGCAGCCAGCAACGGCGCCGTAAAGGCCATAAAAGGTAGCGGGGCATACATACCTTCCTGAAAGGCGGCAAGATACAGGAACAACTCACCCACAAACCCGTTAAATGGCGGCAGCCCGCAGATGGCAAGGCTACCGGCCAAAAACAGCAGGCTGGTCTTGGGCAACAGGCCGGACAGCCCACCCATCCGATCAATCTGGCGGGTACCGGTGGCGTGAATGATCACGCCGCTGCCCAGAAACAGCAACGGCTTGAACAGTGCGTGATTGACCAAGTGCAGGAAGGCGCCGGTCAAACCGAATACGATCAGCAGCTGATTCGTGTTTGCCATACCTACAAAGGCCATCCCCAGCCCCAGCACGATGATACCGATATTCTCGATACTGCTGCAGGCCAGCAGTCGTTTCAGGTCACGCTGAGACGAGGCCAGTGCTATGCCGACCACCGCTGAAACCCCTCCTAATATCAACACCAGCCAGCCGAACCAGAGCGGAACCGTCTGAAAAAACGAGACCGCACGGAGGATACCGTACAGCCCGACCTTCAGCATGATGCCGGACATCAGGGCCGACACATGGCTGGGGGCATTGGCATGGGCACCGGGCAGCCAGATATGCAGCGGCATGATGCCGGCCTTGGCCCCGAAGCCGATCAGGGCGGCCAGCAGCATTACCACGGCAATGCCCCCCTGGCTGCTGATACTGTGCTCAACAGGAAACAGAAACGAGCCGGTCCGGGTCTGCAGCAGAGAAAAAAAGAGGTACAGCACCATGGTGCCGGTATGGGTGGCCAGCAGGTAGACCGTACCCGCCCGCTGCACCTGCCTGTCTCGCAGGTCGGTGGCCAGCAGCATCCAGGACGACAGAGCCATCAGCTCCCAGGCCAGCAGGAGCAGCACGCCATTACGGGCCAATAACACCAAGGCCATTGAGGCTGATAATAACCCCAGAAACAGGGTTACCCGTTTTTCCGTGGCAGGGTGTTGTTCAGCAGGAAGATAGGCCCGTCCATACAGTGCACAGCAGGCGATTACCAGCAACAGTGGCAGCAAAAACAGGGCAGACAGAGGGTCTGCAGCAAGTTCACAGCGATCAAAAGGTAACGGCCAGGCCACCAGATAGCGGCTTATCCCGGCTCCGGCAAGAATCCTGACCGCCCCCACACTCCCCAGCAGCGCTGCAATCAGTGTCACAACAACCGCAAGCCGTTGCCCAACCCCTGGCCGCCTGACCAGCAGACCGGGCATACCGCTGACGGCCAGCAGAACCACGGCAGCCAGCAGGTTACCCACAGGATCATTGATACAATCAAACCACGCCGGACCCATCAAAAGACCTACGCTCTCTTTACTCTCTTCAAACTTTCGTTTGATAACAACACATACAAAAACAAATATGTCGAAAAAAAACTTAGCACACAAAAAAATAACATGGTATAAAAAAATATACGTTACAAAATATAATAGCCAAAGGCAGTACACATGTCCCAAACCCGTCTGAACATCACCTTGCCAACACCGATTGTGGATGATATCAAGGCCTTGTTTGGCCAGCGCGGTGTCAGCCAGTTTCTTGAAGAGGCAGCCCGTGACAAACTTGTCGAAATCAAGAAGAACACCTACAAAGGGCTGATAGAGGGCTATCAGGCTGCAACTGATGAGACCGTCGAGGTACTGAAGAAGTTTGAAAATGCAGTAACGGAGCGGCGTGATGTTTAAACGGAGCGGCATCTACAGCGTCAATCTGGCCCACGATCCGAACGGAGCGATCGAGACCTGCCCCTGCCTGGTGATCAGTAACAACATCAGCAACGAATACTCACCCGTGGTAACCATCATTCCACTGGTGTTCGAGCGGCTGGACAAGATCTACGAATTCGAGACCTTGCTGCCCGCCAGCGGCAGCGGGCTGGAGCGGGATGCCAAGATCAGCACCCATATCATCATCACCATTGACAAGGCCAAGGTAGTGGGAGAACGGCTCGGCATGCTAAGCAAAACGGTCATGCAGCAGGTAGAAAAGGCATTGCGGTTTCAGCTGGGGCTTGAGGGGGCATCCACACCATGCAGCTGACAGCAGCAGATGCAGGCACGGCGCTCCACACTGACGAGAGGACGGTTCTGCGATGGATCAGGAACGACCACCTGCCGGCAGAGCAGATTCGCGGTGACTACTATATCAACCGGGTTGATCTGCTGGAATGGGCCACTGAACGAGGGCACAAGCTGGATCCGGCAATTTTTGAACTGGCTGACAGCGATGATCCCCGACCGCTGCCATTGTTAAGCCAGGCATTGGAAGCCGGCGGCATCCACTGCAATGTTGCGGGTAACGACCTGCAGACCGTGCTGCAGCGGGTTGTTGAGCTGCTGGACCTGCCGGAAGAACTTGACCCTGATTTTGTCCTGCAGGTACTGCTTGCTCGTGAGGCAATGGGGACCACTGCCGTGGGTGACGGCATCGCCATCCCCCATGTACGCAATCCTTTGCTGCTACGCCTGCCGGTTCCCAGGGTCTCGCTCTGCTTCCTGGCACAACCGATTGATTTCGGTGCACTGGACGGCAAGCCGGTTCAGATCCTGTTCACCATCACCAGCCCTACGGTCCGTACCCACCTGCACCTGCTCTCTAAACTGGCCTACGCCCTGCGCGACGAGCGCTTGCGACAGGCCCTCTGCCCCCCCTGCGATCCTGAGGCGGTCCTGTCGGCGATCCGGGCCATTGAAGCCGATCTTGGCAAGAGTCCGTAAATGACCGCAGCCGACTGGCACGACCCGACGCTGTACATGACCGTAGCCGCACTGCTGGCTGCACTGTCGGGCCTGCCGTCTGCACTGCGGCTGCTGGCTCCCGCCATTGGCCAGCGCTTCAGCATCATCACCATCTGCGCCGCCTCCCTGATCGGCCTGAGTGCAGCCCTCACCACACTGCTCTGCAGTACCGGCAGCAGCTACAGCCTCAAGCTGCTGATGCCCTTTGGCCCCCATACCATCAGACTTGATCCGGTCTCTGCCCTGTTTGCCCTGCCGATCCTGATTGTGGCGGCCTGCAGCAGCCTGTACAGCAGCGGCTATTTTCCCGCAAGCAAACACCCCCGCACCACCCGCAAGATCACCCTGTTCTTCGGCCTGCTGGTCGGCTCACTGCTCGGCATCCTGCTGGCCGGTTCAAGCGGGCTGTTCCTGTTCTGCTGGGAGATCATGGCGGTCTCTGCCTATTTTGTGGTTACCACTGATGATGATCAGGAGGCGGTGCGCAGCGCCGGAACGCTCTATCTGATCTGCACCCATATCGGCACCCTGGCGCTGTTTGCCCTGTTCTCCCTGCTGGCGGCAACCTGGGGTGATTTCGGCCTGCCCCCAACCGGGGCACTCAAGGGCTCAACACCAACGTCAACAGCCCTGGTCCTGCTGGCCATCTTCGGTTTCAGCTTCAAAGCCGGCGCCATGCCGCTGCATGTCTGGCTGCCCGGTGCCCATGCCAATGCCCCCAGCCACATCTCCGCCCTGATGTCCGGCGTCATCCTCAAGATCGGCGTTTACGGTCTGGTACGCACCCTTTCTTTTTTCCACGATATCCCGCTCTGGTGGGGAGTAACCATCCTGATCCTGGGGGTCATCTCCGGTGTAATCGGGGTGGCCTTTGCCATCGGCCAGCATGACCTGAAGCGGCTCTTGGCTTATCACAGCATCGAGAATATCGGCATCATCTATATCGGTATTGGTGTAGCCCTGATCGGTATCACCAACGCCTCATCCCTGCTGGTCCTGCTGGGGATGGGAGGTGCGCTGCTGCATGTCATCAACCATGCGCTGTTCAAAGGGCTGCTGTTTCTGGGAGCCGGCTCGGTCATTCACAGCGTTGGCACACGAGAGATTGAACGGATGGGGGGGCTGTTGCGCCGGATGCCCCACAGCGCGATCCTGTTTCTGATCGGCGCCGTGGCCATCTGCGGGCTCCCCCCCTTGAACGGATTCATCAGTGAACTGCTGATCTATCTGGGATTGTTCAACGGGGTGATGGGCGAGGCAAACGGTGCAGCGGTACTGGGTCTGGCAGCCCCCCTGCTGGCACTGATCGGTGGTCTGGCCGTGGCCTGTTTTGTCAAGGTCTTTGGTGTGGTCTTTCTGGGTACGCCCCGTTCAGAGGCGGCAGCACAGGCCCATGAGGCACCGCGCAGCATGCTGGCTGCCATGACGATACTGGCCCTCTGCTGCGGGCTGATCGGTCTGGCACCGATCCTGATTGCTCCTCTGATTCAAGCTGCCGTGAATGCCTGGCACCCTGCCGTTGCCGTAACCGGTATCACCCTGGCCGCATCAGCGCCGCTCAAGCTGCTAAGCCTGACCGGTATCCTGCTCTTGGCTGTTGTTTTGATCTCCCTGTGGTTTTTTATGCGGCGCACAGATACATCACCAACCACTGAGACCTGGGGCTGCGGCTATCTGGCGCCTACCAGCAGGATGCAGTACAGTGCATCCTCTTTTGCCGAGATGCTGATGGGGCTGTTCAGCGGACTGCTGCTGCCCCACCGGCATCAGCCCACCATCAAAGGTCCGCTCCCCAAGCCCAGCCGTTTTGAAAGCCATCTGCCCGAAACCGTGCTGGAGCGGCTTTACTTGCCGTTTCTGGCCTGGGCCAATACAAAGCTTGCCGTGATACGTCATCTGCAACACGGCCATCTGCACCTGTACATCCTGTATATCCTGTTTACCCTGCTGGTGCTGCTCGCCCTCTCCCACTGAC
>CAZYMK010000017.1:0-24317 GCA_964648885.1 uncultured Geobacter sp.
CTCCATGCCGATCCGGTCTCCCTGGATATAGAGATGGATCGCTGCCCCCTGTTCCAACAGCGAACGAGCCTGCACCACGGTCAAGATCGGTCGGTCTTTGACTGCAGCCAGCAGCAGAAGTTTGTCTTCCTGGTTACTACCGGCCAGATACAGAATCTGACACTGCTGTGTCTGCTGTTGGTCTTCTACCGCAACAACCGCGACCGCACGGGTGCCTGCCGGTTTGCCCTGCAGTGCCATAAAGGCCCTGACAGCGGTGTTGGGGCCATTGATGCAGATTCTGAACGGGGCGTCGGCGCCGGTAAAGCTGTGGGAAGGCCAGTTGATGAATTTGGTCATGGTGTAGACGTAGGCCGCCCTGAGGCCGGCTGCGGTGTTGCCGTGGTGCTGGGCCTGACAGGGGTAGGGACTGAGCAGCAGGAGTAGTAGACATCCTGAACATAATGTGGTGCGAAGAGGCATGTCAGAATTTCCAGGTGACCTTGCCGTACAGGCCGCGCTCGCTGCGGGTGGCTGGTGAACCGAAAACATCGCCCGAGAACTCATTGTGGCACCGCTGCAGCAGGTTCTGCCCCACCAGCGAGAGCTCAAGCTCCTTGAGCGGTGTCCAGGCGAGACTGGCGTCCAGCTCGGTGTAGTCATTGATACCGTCCCGCCGCAGGCGGT
The DNA here is from genome assembly GCA_964648885.1 of uncultured Geobacter sp. Lineage (GTDB taxonomy): Bacteria > Desulfobacterota > Desulfuromonadia > Geobacterales > Pseudopelobacteraceae > Trichlorobacter. The sequence continues at coordinate 667 of CAZYMK010000017.1, forward strand.
CCACGTAGCGCAGCCAGAGGTCAAGCCGCAGATTGGCAGGCAACTTGAGGCCGCTGCGCAGACCGAACTGCTGTTCAGGGGCATTACCGATCTGGGAGAGTTGGTACCTGAGTTCTTGCGGTTCGTTGCTCTGCATCCGCATCTCAAGCCAGGCATAGGTGGCGGTAAGGGTTAAAAGCTCCATCGGCTGCCAGGTTACTGCCAGTTCTGCCCCCCAGCTTTCCCCTTTGGTGTTGTTGGCGCCGTAGTAGGGCAGCACCAGATGACTGGATGCCGGATAGGGGGTGCCTGCTGTCACGCCGATCAGGTTGCGGTAGTTGTTGTAAAACAGGGCCAGATCCAGCAACAGCTCCGGCAGCGGCTGGGTGCGGTAGCCTGCCTCGTAGGCGATCAGCGATTCCGCCTTCAGGCCGCTGGTGCCCAATGCTGTAACCCGCGCCTCCGGCGATCCCGGCCCCAGGCTGCCGGGCGGCAGCACTCGTACAATCGCTTCTATGCTGTCCTGCACCTGGGTGGGGGTCCGTACGGCCCGGCTGACCGCGGCCCAGAAGCTGTTGGTCCGGTTGGGGGTCCAGAGCAGTCTGCCGGTGGGTTGCAGTTCATAGCCGGTGTAATCGTTATGCTCCAGACGTAGCCCCAGGGTCAGCTGCAGCGTGCCGGGCAGCAGGGTGATCCGGTCCTGCAGGAACAGACTGGGCAGATGGTCGGTATGATCGGACGGTATCAGGCGTATCTGGGGCGCATTGCCGCTGCGGACCTGGGAAAAGCGGTAGCCTGCCCCCAGCTGCAGCTGATGGGCAGGGTGGGGCTGGTGGTTGAACTGCAGGTCAAGGCTGACCGTATCGCGGTCTTCGCGATACTTCTGATCCGGGGTTGTTACGGCTTTCTGTTCGTTGCGGGTGTAGGAAAGCTGCAGCGAGGTGGATGTGGCAGGTCTGAACTCGTGTTGGAAGCGTCCCAGTAGATTGCCGCCGCTGTAGTAGCCGCTGCCTGCGCGGCTGGTGTAGTAATCACCCTGAAACGTCAGGCTGCTTGCCGTGGTTGGTGTCCAGTCCGATCTGAAACCGCCGCTCCAGTTTTCCCAGCTCCCTTCCTGGTCAATGCCGGTCGCGGTGGTCTGCCGGTCGCGGGAAAAGTATCTGGCATAGCCCCTGATGGTGGTATTCTCACTGAGTGCCGCCCCATAGCGCAGGGCGCCGAACCCTTTCTCAAAACTGCCTCCTCCGGCAACGAGCAGGCCGCCCACGGTCTGACGGGATGATCGGGTGATGATATTGATCACGCCGTTGACTGCATTGGCCCCCCAGAGAGTCGCACCCGGCCCCCGGATTACCTCAATCCGTTCAATATCCTCCAGCATAATTTCCTGAACATTCCACCAGACACCGCCAAAGGTGGGGGAGTAGAGGCTGCGGCCATCCTGCAGCACCAGCAACTTGTTGGCAAAGCGGTCGGCAAAGCCCCGGATGGAGACCGCCCATTTGTTGGCATCAATCCGGGCCACATGAACTCCCGGTGCCAGGCGCAGGGCATCGGGGATGCTGGTGACGCCGGACTGCCGGATCTGTTCTGCGGTGATTACATAGAGCGCGGCAGGTGCGTCAAAGGCGTTCTCCTCGCGTTTTGAAACCGATGAGATGGTGATCTGGGATAGCTCTTCCAGGGTAAGGTCAGTTAGTTGGGCCACCATTATTTCGGTGTTGTTCGGGGCTATAGTGACGGCAGATACCGGCAGCGGCAGCACCAGGCTGGAGATAATCGAGCAGAGTAGCGGCCCAAGGAAGAACGGATGTCTCATTGCTGCCCCCTGTTTCGTGAGGATAGCGGCTTTTTATCATGAAAATACAGGCAGGGGAACAGTAATGAGTGCTGCGGCCTTCAGGCGGCATGACTGCAGCCGCTGTCGGAGAAGGAGAGGAGCTGCCGGGTATGGCTGACCGGGTGGAGGCGGCAGCTGTCTCCACAGCGTCCGCAGGTCAAAAGCGCGCGGATCTGGTGAGCCGCGGCACCGGGATGGTTCAGGTGGAATGCAGTTGTAGCAACACAGTTGGCCGGCGTAATCACCACCTTGACCATTAAACGTGTCTCTCCGTCGGAGAAGCAGCAGGTTGCGCCGCGCTGATCGCTCAGCAGGCGGTTCAGCAGTTCGGTATCACTGCGGGTGACAATTGGAAGACTCAGGCGGTAGCGGTGACGATCAGCAATCTCTTCCAGCAGGCTGTTGGCCAGGATGCCGGCAGTATCACCCAGTACCTCCCCCAGATACTGATCAGCGCTTTCTTCCTGTTCGCTCATCAGCAGGGCGGTCAGACGCCGTGCCAGCGATACCGAACAGCTGAGTGCCAGAAAACCCCGTTCACTACCGCTGAAGCTGATCATGGCGGTGATACAGTCCGGCGTTGCTGACGGTCTTCCACAGGGGGTGACCGGTTGCAGGAGTACATCAGCTGCAGTGTTGAAGAATTGCAGTATGCCTCCTTCGATCCGGCTTTGCAGGTCAAGATCGGCAAGATACTGATGCTTAGCTGTATTTGGTTGCATAAGAGGCTCCGGTGACAGTGCGATGGGGTGACATGGCTTGCAGTATGGCCTCTTTCAGGGTAACAAATTCGGTTTTGCCAGGGTGCTGGTGGAGGACCTTGGAGCAGATGATGAGGGCCTGGGTGTATTCGTTGTGGCAGTGGTGGTAAATCGCCTTCATCCGCAGGCCGTCCAGGTCATGCGGCAGCAGATTCAGCAGGTTGTCGATGGACAGGCAGCAGCAGATGCTGTGTCCCAGTGCCCCGTGCAGCTTGGCTTTGATCCGCCAGTGTTCCGGTTGGTCCGGTTCAAGGACCACCAGGCGATTGATCGCCTGCAGTGCTCCGAGCCAGTCGCCGCTGCGGTACTGCTGCAGATACTCATCCCATACCTTTGCCGTGTTGGTCTGACTCAGGGGAAGGGTGGCGGCAACGGCGGTATTCCAGTACTGCTGCTCATAGTCGGGGAGTTGTGCTTGATAACCGTCTATTGACATGGATAGTGCCCTCCATCAAATGGTGGTGATCTTTCATATCGGGGTCAGGATCGCCTCGATCTCCTGGTCAAGCTGTTCCAGGTGATCAGCAAACGGCATGTATTGTTCAACAAAGTTGACCTGCCGGAGCAGTTCTCCTGCCGCTTGTGTCGGCTCGTTTCTGGCCAGCAGGTTTGCCAGGTGGATCAGTTCCACCAGCGAGGTATGTTCCTGGGCCTCTGACGGGTCGTGATGGAACCGAACCGCTTCCTGGATATCATCTGAGAAGTTCCAGCTCTTGGCCACCAGCCCCCCTATGATCGGATGATGTTGCTCGATCAGCAGATCGCGCGTGGTCTGCGGCAGGTTGTAGCCCTCTAACACCTCCAACATCACAATCCTGCCCAGGTCATGCAGCAGGCCACAGACAAAGGCCTGGTCGTGGTTCTGGCCCAGGTCCTTGGCCAGCTGTTTGGCCACCATACCCACCATCAGCGAGTGATGCAGTGTCAGCTGAACCAGCTCGGTATTGCGCGCCGAATAGCCGCTTAAAGCATGAACCGTGACAATGCTCATCAGTGCCTTCAGCCCCATGTAGACCACAGCCTCGCGGATAGTGCCGATCTTGGTGCGCAGACCGTAGGAGCTTGAGTTGCAGACCCGCAGCACCTTCGAGACCAGCAGGGGATCGGAGATACATTCAGTGATCTCTTCGATTGAAAGATCCGGGGTGCTGATCCGATTCATCAACAGCTGCATCTCGGTCGGCATCGGCGGTATCTCGATGGTTCCCTTGCTGATCAGGTCGAACAGTTCGTTCATGACCGGATCAACAGGTATCTGCTCTTCCTGGCCCGATTCATCGAGTCTGATCGCGGAATCAAGCAGTAGCTGCGAGGTGCTGAGGTTGAGGGGGCTACTCAGGACCACCGGGGGAAGGTGATCGTTAAAACGAAAACTTCCTGCCTTCCAGTTCAGGGAATGGGTCAGTGACTGCCGGGTAAGTTGCGACACGATATTGGTGAGGTGATCAAGGGTTATCCCCTCCTGGCTGGAGAGCAGGCCGATAAAGGATATGCCGAGCTGCTCGGCTTGTTCCATGTTCTGCTGGAGGCGTGTAAGGGTAAGCCCGGTTGCCTGGCGGAGTGCTGCGCAGAGCCGTTCTCCCTCGGTATCACTCCAGGAGAATACGACGTTGCCGTTCTGAAAGAAGAACCAGCGCTCCAGCTCGTCATGGGTTGCCAGCAGGGTGCCGGAACGGCGGGACGACTCGATCCACTGTACCAGATCGGACAACGGCATCATGCTGAGGCTGCCTTCGATGCTACGGCAGTGCAGGTAACGGCTGCTGTTCAGGAATTCTGGTTTCATCGGTTACGGATCGGATACGGTACGCCGCAACGACTGCAGACCGCAGGAGAAATCCGCAGTCAGTTCCTGCAGGACCGCAACCTCCTTGTTGAAATCGTGCGGATGAAAGTGAGTGGGATGGTGCAGCAGGTCGTGGACTGGTGCCTGTTCTTTCAGTAATCCGTGCAGCATGGGTCTATCCCCCTTCCGCCCTGGCTGGATGCTCCGATGCGTATACACCATACGTCGGGACACCACCGCTGTCTGTAGGGGAATTGGAAAAAGGGTTGCGAAAATTCCCAAGCCGCTTACGTTGCGGGTCAGTCGATCAGGTTGCTCAGTCCTTCCCGTACCGCATACTTGGTTAATTCGGCAATGCTGTAAAGATTCAGTTTTTTCATAATGGCGTGGCGATGGTTGTCCACGGTTTTGGTGCTGATCTCAAACTGGAAGGCGATCTCTTTGCTGCTCTTCCCTTGGGAGATCAGCTGCAGGACTTCCCGCTCACGCTGGGATAGCAGCTCACTGGAGGAGGAGGCTGCCTGGGGGATCTTCTGCAGGTAGTCCCTGATCAGGATGTCGCTGATCCGGTTGCCCAGAAAGGTCTCGCCGGTTGCCACCCTCCTGATGGCGGTTGCCAGTTCGCCAAAGGCGGCATCTTTCAGCAAGTAGCCTGAGGCACCTGATTTAAGTGCCTCTACTACAAAGCGACGGTCGGTCTCCATGGAAAGGGCCAGAACCTTGATGTTCGGCGCTTTTTCTCTGATCATGCGGGTTGCAACGACCCCGTTGATCTCAGGCATGGAGATGTCCATCACCACCAGATCGGGGTGGTGGCGCAGTGCCAGCTCCACCCCCTGTCTGCCGTCAGCAGCCTCGGCCACTACCTGCAGATCTTCCTCTTTTTCGATCAGGGACTTGAGGCCTTCCCGCACAATTGCATGATCATCCACCAGCAGTATCTTTAGTTTCATCCGCTCCCTCAAGCATTTCAGGTCGTATCGGCAGAGTAATGGTGATGCAGGTTCCGTTGCCAGGGGCGGTGTCCACCGTAAGGGTGCCGCCCAGATACTCCAGCTTGTTTTTCAGGTTAAACAGGCCAAATCCGCCCTTTCGGCCCGGGGTCGGCGTGGCCAGTGAGGTGACAAACCCCTTGCCGTTGTCGGTTATCCGCAGCAACAGCAGATCTTCGCTCTTTTGAAAGGATACCCAGGCCAGAGACACGCCGGCATGTTTGGCCACATTGAGCAACAGTTCACGTGCCATCTGGAACAGGGTGGACCTGATCTCGTATTTCAGCAGTCTGCTTGCCGTGACCGGCTCATAGAAATCGAACCGCACCTCAAGCCCGTAGTCCCGTTGCAGTTCCTGCCCCAACCATTCAAGTGCCGGTCGCAGTCCGGCATTGGCCAGGATCGGGGGGCGCAGCTGGAACGTCAGGCCCCTGATATCCTGCAGAGACTGTTCAACCAGCCGGTCGATCTCCAGTACCCCTTGATAGGTGTTGTTGTCTGAGGCCTGCTCTGCCAGCTGTGCCAGTTTGATCTTGCACAGTATCAGTCGTTGTCCTACCTGATCGTGCAATTCGCCGGCGATTCGGTCCCGCTCATGGTCTTCGCTCAGTGAGAGTTCACTGGCCATCCGGTTGATTTTTTTCTGGTGTTCAAACAGCTGCTGCTCTGCCTGGAGCCGCTCCTGCACCTCGCTTTCAAGGAATGCATTGGCCAGTTGGAGCTGAGTGGTGCGTTCCTGCACCCGCTGATCAAAAAGCCGGAACTGCCGCAGCACCGTGTTAACAAGCAGGATGACGGCAAGGCTGAATACACTGATAATCACGGTATCTCTGATGACGGTGACGCGCCAGTCGGCCAGGGACTGGTCCCTGCCGAAGGACATGATTGCCACCACCGGGTAGTAGTCCAGGCGATGGTAGGAGACAATCCGGTATTCCTTGGCGATGTTGGAACGGCGGTTATGGTAGGTGTGGGCCGGAATGGTTGCAGTGAGTTTACGGAAAAAAGGGGCGGTCTTTTTGCCGGAGCGGTAAATCTCTTCGGCCCCCGGAACCAGTACCAGATAGTCGCCATCAAGGGTTGCCAGAGAAAAGCGGCTGTTGCGGTCAGTGGCGAGGCTTTTGTACAGCTGCTCGAAGTAGGTCAGGTCAATGGCTGCGACCAGCACCCCGGCAAAAGTACCGGAGCGGTCGCTGAGCCGACGAGTAAGGGCAAAGCGCCATGTGCCGCTGAGACGGGAGATGAACGGCGGGCTGACCAGGGACTGATCTGATGGGGTAGCGCGATGGTGCTGGAAGAACGGACGATCTTCAGCCATGGGCAGGGGGCCGTGGTCACTCAGGGTTGAGGCCAGCATTCGGCCCGATGCATCGATGATCGCCAGGGACACATGACGTGATACCCTGCTGTGCTGACGGCGCAGTATCTCATTCAGCCGCTCCCGGCTGAGCCGGGAAAGCTGACCGGACTGTGCGGTCTGATCAGCTATGGATTGGAGTATGAAATCCAGCTCGGAGAGGGTCCGTTCGGCATGTTCCTTGAGAGCCTGGGCGTAACTTTGGCTCTGGGCCTCGACACTGCGGATCGTATTCTGATACTCCCGGTAAATATCCCAGACGGTGTAGCTGATCACGCAGGTCAGCAGGAATATGACGGTAGCGATAAGGAACAGGCGCAGCTGCTCATAGCTGCGGTAGGGGGAAGGGCCCAGGCCCGGCAGGGTCATGGTTGGGCGTTTCCTTTGGCTCCTGCATCAGGCTCTGCAACCGCCTTGGGCCGCTCCTGCTGGTTTCCCAATAACACTTCACCGGTGTTGGTAAACAGGCGCACCGGCAGCTCTAAAATCCTTCTGAAGATATCAAAGGTGCCGGTTGCCAGGGTCTGAACCGGTACGGCGGTGACCTGGGGGTCATCCCAGCTGCCTTTGGCGTCAAAATAAGTGGTGATCAGGCTGCCGTCACCGCCGGAAAGGATCCAGCCAACCACCGGAATCCTGCTGACCACTTTGTCAACGGTCTGCAACGGCTGTACCCCGATCTGCATGTCAAGGGTCTCCTTGACCAGGTCAATGCTGCCCACCGAGGTAACGTGCATGACGTTGCTGTCGATGAAAAAATCCTGGGTTTTCATGACACCGTTGGTTATCCCGATTGATGCGGTGATCCGGTTGAACGGCATGCCGTCTTTTGCCATGTCCGGCAGGCTGAAACGCAGCAGCTGTGATACGTTAATGATGGAGATCACCTTGGACAATGCGTTGAACCGTTTCAGAGTACCCCGCTCAACCGCAAGGGTGATGACGCCGTTGGCAGTTTTTTTGATCTCGTCCAGCTCGCTGCCAACAGCGGTTATGGTCCCCTGAGCCATGGTTTTGCCTTTGATTTCACGGCGGATACCCAGTAGTTCCAGCACGTCGCCGGCCCTGGCGTTTTCCAGCAGGAATGAGGTGTTCCAGCGGGGCGGCTGTCCGGCAACCCTGGTCAGGTCGCCCTGCAGGGCCAGTTTACCGCCCAGGATGCTGGTACTCAATCCTTTCAGATGCAGTACACCGGATTCGGTTGTTATGTAAGAGGTCAGTTTGCTGAGCGGTGCGCCAAGATAGCTTCCCTTCTCTGCGGTTATGTGTGCTTGCAGGTGAAACGGGGCAGGGGCGGCTTGGCTGTCGCTTTCTGCCGGTTTGGCAGGGGCCAGCAGCGGGATAATCTCGTCCACATCCAGGTATGAGCAGGCGATCCTCAGATTGAAATCAGGTGTAGCAGCGGTGTTGACCGTACCGGAAGCGCTGATGACTGACTTGGGCAGCTTGCCGCTGATATTACGGATGGTCAGCAGGTCATCTTTTAATGCCAGTTGCGCACTGAATTGCTTAATGGGCGATGGTTCTTCTGTGGCCGGAAGTCCGAAGTCGGCCGGATTCAGTTCTGGAGAGGTAATGTACAGCTCTGCCTCGGGCCTGCTGAGGTTGTTGATCCTGCCCCTGATCTGCAATGGCGTGCTGCCGTAGCGGATCGCCATGCTTGAGGTCTGCAGCGTCTGCCCCTTGAAGTCGATCCGGGTGTTGATGTTGGTGACCGGATCAAAGTTCTGGTGGGGTTTGAACGAGAAACCGCTCAGCCTGACATTGCCAGAAAACTGCATGGTGCTGATGCTGCGGGGGTCTCCGGCCCCCAGCAGGTGGGCCTGGGTGCTGCCGTGCAGTTGGTACTCCTTCCAGGTGGTGAGGATCGGCAGATGGCGATCAAGCATGAACTGGTTGCTGGCAAGATCAAAGGCCAGATACGGGGCAGGGTCGCTGTAGCGCAGCAGACCGTTGCCGGTAATCTTGAGTGGCGGCAGCTGGTAGGTGATGGAGGTGAAGCGGGTGTCATCCCTGCCCAGAACAGCACTGAACTGCAGGGTGTTGGCCATGCCGGCCGGCTTGCTGACCACAGCCGGATAGCTGTAGGCGGCCTGATTGAGCAGCCAGTCACCGGAGACCCGATAGGCCTGAACCGGGCCATCCCCCTGCAGTTTCAAGGTGGTGGTGGACCCGTGAAACTGCAGCTCTTCGACTCCTGCATGTCCGGCTGCCCAGGCCACCTCACCCGGTTTGGGGGTAATGGTCATGGTAAAGGGGTAGTGGGACGGCACCCCTTCGGTTGCATAGTCGGTAATACTGCCGTCAAGGGTAAAGGGTGCGTCACCAAAGTTGCCGCTCATCCCGATCAGGTTGAAGTCATGCCCCTTCATCTCCAGAATGCCCTTGATCTGCCGGAAAGTGGGGGTGGTCTCGCCGTATTGGATAACGGCCTGGTCTGCTGTGCCTTTGATGTACAGGCTGTTGGCGTTATCGCCGATGCCGAATCGGGCCAGCTGTGAGAATCGTCCATTGAGGGTGCCGGTGGTCAGTTGAAAGATCCCTCCCCGGATACGCTGCTCGATGAATTCGGCAGCATCCTCATCAATAATACCAAAGGGGATGTACTGCTTTACCTTCTGGTAGTCGAATGACTCCGTGACCGCCTCAACGCTGATGGACGGATCTTTGCTGTTCAAGTGGCCCAGCCGCAGATTACCGCTCAGGGAAAAATTATCCAGGTCAAGCTTCAGTTTGTTAAGTACCAGTGCATCAGCAGTCCATTTGAAAGGGCTGACCACGGTAACGGTTTGGGATGAGACTGCCTGGCGGAAGACCGTGGGCCAGACGATTCTGGGCTGTTCTGCCGACAGCCAGACCTTGCCCTCAAGGTTGTGCCAGCGTCCTTTCAGGCTGATACGAGTACTGATGGTGCCGCCCGGAGCAGGGAAGGGAGGTTTTTTGCCCAGATAGGGCCAGAAACGCCAGTATTCCAGACGGTCCAGCTCAAACTGCAGATCACATTCGGTCTGGTGCAGCAGGTTGCCGTTTTTGGGCAGCCTGAAGCTGCCGGAGCTGCTGATTCGGTTGGGACTGTTGCCCTCCACCACAGCTGCAAGCTTGAAGTTGCTTTTTTTGCCCCGCACCAGGCGGTCGAGCGTGAAGTTGATACCGGAAAGGGTGGTGGAGAGCGGCGCGGTGCCGGTGCCGGCATCCTGCCAGAACAGGGTGCTGTTGATGATCCTGATGCTCCGCGCCTCAAGGTCGTAGCTGTCGCCTGCTGGCTGGAGCAGGTCATTGATGTTCAGTACTCCCTCTTTGGAGCGTGACAATGAGATGCGGGCACTGTCGACTACAATTTCACGCAGCGTGATCTGTTTGTTCAGCAGCGGCAGCAGGGCTATCCGGAACGATATCCGTCGGGCTACCAGAAGCAGGCCTTGACCGTTGCGTTCCTGGATAAACGGTTCATCAAAGCTGAATGCGGGGCCGCGCATCCAGGTGAAGCTGCAATTGCCCAGATGAACCGGGCGGTGTAGCTGGCTTTGCAGCAGGTTGGTCAGTTGAGTCTGGTAACGGTTCAGATCAAGCAGGCGGGGGAGTACGACCGAGAGTCCAAAAAGTGTGAGGCAGGCCAGCAGCAGCAGGGCAAAGACAATTCTGAACAGAAGCGGATGTGAGCCGATACGCATCTCGTCTCCCGGTCAGGCGCGGGTCTGGAGAGGGGGAGATGGCGGCTCTGCCTGCGTCAGCGGTATGATTCGAACCTGCAGGACTGCGGTGCGGGTTACCTGTTCACAGACCAGCAGAAAGCCGTTCCATTGGGTTGTCTCACCCTGTTCAGGCAGGTGCCCCAATTCGTCAAGCACCAGACCGGCCACGGTTTCATAGTGCGGTGCCTCTTCCAGCTTGATGCCCAACGGCTCCTGCAGATCAAAGATAGAGATCAGTCCGTCAACCAGCCAGCTGCCGTCAGGTTGCGGCTGAATCCTGCCTGATTCGCCTGCATCGTGTTCATCTTCTATCTCACCCACCAGCTCTTCCAGCAGGTCTTCGGTGGTGACCAGGCCGGATATGCCCCCGTACTCATCCACCACCAGGGCCATGTGGTTGCGTGTCCGCTGCATCTCCTTCAGCAGATCATTTACCTTTTTGCTTTCCGGCACAAAAATTGGCGGGCGGATGATCTGTTCCAACTGCAACTCTTCACCCCTGACCAGCGCCCCCATAATATCTTTGTCATGCAGGACGCCGACGATCTCTTCAATGTGTTCCCGGTAGACCGGATAGCGGGAATACTGGGCTTCCAGAATGATCTGCACCAGCTGTTCCCGGGGAAGCAACAGGTCCAGTGCCACCATTCGGGTGCGGGGTACCATCACTTCGCGGACATAGGTGTGGGTAAATTCGAATACATTCTGGATATACTCGTTTTCTGCCTTGCTGAAGACGCCGCTGTCGTGGCCCTCCTGCACCATATGTTGCACCTCTTCCCGGGTGATGAACGCATTCTGTTCGGCTTTCATACCGATCAGGCGCTGCACCGCCTTGCTGGAGGTGGTCAGTACCAGCACGGCAGGGGCGGTGATCCGGGCAATCAATTGCATCGGACGGGCCAGTCTCAGGGCAATCCGGTCTGCGTACTGCAGGCCGATCGCCTTGGGTACCAGTTCCCCAATGATCAGGGTAATGTATGAGACCGTGACCACCACAGCCAGCGCTGCCAGCGGTTCAGCGGCCTGCTGGACGAATGGCCAGGGCAGGTTTCGCAGAACGGGACGCAGGTACTCAATGGCGACGATGCCGCCAACGGTTGACGCAGCAGAACCGGCTACAGTCACGCCGATCTGGATCACGGCCAGCAGTACGTGGGGGTCTTTCTGGTAGGCATCGATGATGATAGCCCGCTCGTCACCCTCGGCAACCAGTTGGGCAAGCCTGCCTTTGCGGATCGAGATGATGGCGAATTCGGCCATGGAGAAAAAGCCGTTCAGGCCGATCAGGAACAAAATAACAAGTAATTCAAGGGTAATGGTATCCATAGCGCGCTATTTTCCCTTGGAATCAGTTGAATGTCAATCATGGCAACGGGTCTGTCGTAAAAAAGCATCAGTCAGGCGAGGCGTTGCGCCGGTTGCAACGGTCAACATCGGCCCGCCCCGCACGCATGTCCGCAGAAGCTGCTCCTGCCATTTCCTGCTTTACTTTCAAGGACGTGTTGATTATTGTTCCAAATTCTAAATTCGCATCACGAGAAGTAAGTGAGAGTTCATGGAAATCAGTAAAATTCGCAACTTTTCAATCATTGCACACATCGACCACGGCAAATCTACCCTGGCTGACCGCCTGCTGGAGTATACCGGCGCTCTGACCGCCCGGGAGATGCAGAGCCAGTTTCTGGACAAGATGGATCTTGAGCGGGAACGGGGTATCACCATCAAGGCCCAGACGGTCCGCCTGTGCTACACCGCTGATGATGGTCACGAGTATATCCTGAATCTGATTGATACGCCGGGACATGTTGATTTTACCTATGAGGTCTCCCGTTCTCTGGCAGCCTGCGAAGGCGGCCTGCTGGTGGTGGATGCCTCCCAGGGGGTAGAGGCCCAGACCCTGGCCAATGTTTATCTGGCGCTGGATAACGACCTTGAGGTCTTTCCGGTGCTGAACAAGATTGACTTGCCGGCTGCCGAGCCGGAGCGGGTCAAACATGAGATCGAGGAGATCATCGGTATTGATGCCCATGATGCCGTGCTGGCCTCTGCCAAGGAGGGGATCGGTACCCGCGAAATTCTGGAGCAGATCGTCAGGAAGATCCCGGCTCCCCAGGGTGATGCTGCTGCTCCACTCAAAGCACTGCTGTTTGACTCCTGGTATGATCAGTATCAGGGCGTCATCATTCTGGTGCGTCTGTTTGAAGGCTCCCTGAAAAAAGGTGATAAAATCCAGCTCATGTCAACCAATAAGGCCTATGAGGCGCTCAAGGTTGGTGTGTTTGCTCCGGTGATGGTTGAAGTGCCGCAGTTGACGGCAGGTGAGGTGGGGTTTGTGATTGCCGGCATCAAGGATGTGGCTGATGCCAAGGTCGGCGATACGGTTACCCTGTTGCATCGACAATGCACCGAGATGCTGGGTGGCTTCAAAGAGGTCAAGCCGATGGTGTTTTCCGGTCTGTACCCGATTGACACTGCCCAGTATGAGCAGTTGCGAGATGCCCTTGCCAAGTTGAAGCTGAATGACTCCTCCTTTTCCTTTGAGCCGGAGACGTCGGTTGCCCTGGGATTTGGCTTTCGATGCGGCTTTCTGGGGTTGCTGCACATGGAGATTATTCAGGAGCGGCTTGAGCGGGAATTCGGGCTTGATCTGATTACCACGGCGCCAACGGTTGTCTATCGTGTCCACAAGATGAGTGGCGAAGTGTACTCGATTCAGAGCGCCAACCAGATGCCGGAGCTGCAGAGCACGGAATACCTGGAAGAGCCGTTTATTCTGGCCCATATCCATGTGCCCAACGATTTTGTTGGTGGTGTGCTGGCACTGTGTGAGGATAAGCGCGGTGTGCAGCGTGAGATCAAGTACCTGACCCCGACGCGGGTCATGATCATCTATGAATTGCCGCTGAACGAGATCGTGCTTGATTTTTATGATCGTCTGAAGTCAATCACCAAGGGCTACGCCTCCCTTGATTATGAGCATCTTGAATATCGTCGCAGTGATCTGGTCAGGATGAACGTCTTGATCAACGGTGAGGTGGTTGATGCACTGTCGCTGATTCTGCATCGCGACAAGGCCTATTTCCGTGGCCGTGACCTGGTCTCAAAAATGAAAGAGCTGATTTCACGGCAGATGTTTGAGGTAGCTATTCAGGCCGCTATCGGCAGCAAGATTATTGCCCGTGAGACGGTCAAGGCCATGCGCAAGGATGTGTTGGCTAAATGCTACGGCGGTGACATCAGCCGTAAGCGCAAGCTGTTGGAAAAACAGAAAGAAGGCAAGAAGCGGATGAAGAGCGTCGGCAATGTTGAGTTGCCCCAGGAGGCGTTTCTGGCAATCCTCAAGGTTGACGACAAATAGGAAGGATGATGATGGAAGAACAGTCAGATACCCTGCAACCGCAGGAAGCTCCGGCCAAGAAGAGCCTGTGGCGTGAATATGCTGAATCGATCGTCATCGCCATTCTGCTGGCACTGGTGATCCGTACCTATGTGGTGCAGGCATTCAAGATCCCCTCCGGTTCCATGGAGGATACGCTGCTGATCGGCGATCATCTGCTGGTCAGCAAGTTTATCTATGGCACCAAACTCCCCTTTACCGATACGCAGGTCCTTAAGCTGCGGGATCCTCAGCGTGGTGATGTTATTGTGTTTGAATACCCTGAGGATCCCCGTAAGGATTTCATCAAGCGGATTGTCGGTGTGCCGGGGGACGTGGTTGAGGGCAAGGACAAGCAGGTCTTTGTGAACGGCAAGTTGTATGAAACGCCGCAGGCAGTCCATAAAGAGGCCGAAATTATCCCGAAGGAACAGAATCCCCGGGACACCTTTGGTCCGGTTGTGGTGCCGGAGAACAGCTATTTTGTGATGGGTGACAACCGTGACCGCTCCTATGACAGCCGGTTCTGGAAATTTGTGCGCCGGGATCAGCTCAAAGGGCTTGCTTTCATCAAATACTGGTCCATTGACGGACCCTGGTACAAGTTTGACATCCGCTGGCGCAACATCGGTCGATTGATCAAGTAATCATATGGAGGATAGAAGCGATGGATACACTGGGAAACTGGAAACGTTCTGACTACTGCGGGCAGCTCTCTGCCAAGGACATCGGCCGTGAAGTAGTGTTGATGGGCTGGGCTCTGCGCCGTCGTGATCACGGTGGCCTGATCTTTATTGACCTGCGGGACCGTGAAGGGATTGCACAGGTGGTGTTTGACCCTGAGCTGAATGGCGCCGCCCATCAGGTTGCAGAAGGGGTGCGCAGCGAGTTTGTGCTGGCGGTTAAAGGCAAGGTCATCCCCCGCCCGGAGGGAACCGTCAACCCCAACATGAAGACCGGTGAGGTGGAGATCCAGGTGATCGAGTGCAAGCTCTTGAACCGCTCCAAGCCGCTGCCGTTCATGCTGGATGAGTTCAGTGAGGCCAACGAGAATATCCGCCTGAAGTACCGTTACCTGGATATGCGTCGTCCCCAGCTGGCCCAGAACCTGATTCTACGTCATCAGGTGGCCCAGACCACCCGACAGTACCTGACAGACAACGGTTTTCTGGAGTTGGAGACTCCTTTTTTGACCAAGTCAACTCCTGAAGGTGCCCGCGACTTCCTGGTGCCGTCCCGCATTAACCAGGGACAGTTCTACGCCCTGCCGCAATCCCCCCAGATATTCAAGCAGATCCTGATGATCTCCGGCTTTGACCGCTATTTTCAGATCGTGCGCTGCTTCCGTGACGAGGATCTGCGGGCCGACCGTCAGCCTGAGTTTACCCAGATCGACTGTGAGATGTCCTTCATCGATCGTGAAGATATCATCACGGTGATGGAAGGGTTGATGGCCCGTATCTTCAGTGAGGCCAAAGGGGTGCAGGTGCAGCTGCCGATCCAGCGTATGTCCTACCAGGAGGCGATCCGGCGTTTCGGGGTTGACAACCCGGACCTGCGCTTTGGTCTGGAGTTGGTGGAGCTGACCGATATCGTCAAAGGTTCCGGGTTCAAGGTCTTTGCCGAGGTGGCAGCCGGCGGTGGTATTATCAAAGGGATCAACGCCAAGGGATGCGCCACGTTCTCTCGCAAAGAGATTGATGAACTGACCAACTTTGTCTCGATCTATGGTGCCAAAGGGCTGGCATACGTCAAGGTGACCGCCGAGGGCTGGCAATCACCGATCACCAAGTTCTTCAATGAGGCCGAGATCGCGGCCATGAATCATGCTTTTGGGGCAGAAGAGGGCGATCTGCTGCTGTTTGTAGCTGACAAGCCCAAGGTGGTGAATGACTCGCTGGGCAAATTGCGCAACCAGCTGGCCTCGATCCTCAAGCTGACCAACCCGGATGAGTTCCGTTTTGTCTGGATCACCGATTTCCCGCTCTTTGAGTGGGATGAGGATGACAAGCGCTGGTGTGCCGTGCATCACCCCTTTACCGCACCGATGGATGAGGATGTGGACTATGTGGAGTCAGATCCGGGCCGTTGTCGTGCCAAGGCCTATGACCTGGTGCTGAATGGTAACGAGATCGGCGGCGGCTCGATTCGTATCCACCAGGAGCAGGTCCAGTCGTTGATGTTCAAGATGCTGGGCCATTCGGAAGAAGACAAGCGTGCCAAGTTCGGCTTCCTGCTGGATGCCCTGGAGTACGGCACACCGCCCCACGGCGGCATTGCCTTTGGTATGGATCGCCTGATCATGCTGCTGACCGGTTCCGACTCAATCCGTGACGTGATCGCCTTCCCCAAGACCCAGAAAGGTACCTGTCTGATGTCTGAGGCCCCTTCGCCGGTTGATACCAAGCAGCTGCGAGAACTGGGTGTTCGTCTGGCAGCACCTGCTGCACCGTCAGCTGCGTAGTCGGTTCATGCTGCTGCGTCTTCCTCTGCTGCTCTTGCTGCTGCTGGTATTGGCAGGCTGCGGCGGCCATGATCCGGTCTGGCGGATGAAGGCGCAGCTCATGCTGCTGCAGTTGCAGCATGAGCAGGCTGAACAGGTGTTGCCCGATGACTATGACAGTGTCTGCAGCACCTTTCAGCAGGGTGAGCGGATTGCTGTTGAAGACGGGGATGACGAACAGGCTGACCGGCAGTTTGTACTCGCCTACCAGAAGGGGCAGCTGTTGCAGAGTGAACTGGAGCAGCTGCGTATTCGCCTGAAGGAAGAAGCGTTGCAGAAGGTGATTGAGGAACGCGCCCAGCGGGAAGAAGAGGAGCGCGCCCGGTTTGAAGCTGAGCAGCAAGAGTTGCTTGAGCAACGGGCAGCGGCGCTTAAGCAACTCAAATCATCGAAAAAAAACGGCCAGGAGTCAGGTGCGGCAGTGCCGGCGCCCCCTGCGTCCTATACGGTTCGACGTGGAGAGACCCTGCCCCAGATCGCTGCCCGTCCCGAGCTGTATAACGATGCGGCGCTCTGGCCGCTTATTTATCGTGCCAACCGTGACCAGATTCGTGATCCGTACCAGCTTTGGCCCGGACAGGTCTTGAAAATACCCCGCAATTTCAGTCGTGATGAAGCGCTTGATGCACGCAGACTGGCGCATCGACGGCGCTTGTAGCGATTTAACGCTTCCGGGATGTTTAGTGTTGCTGAAAACGTCACTGCAAGCAGCAGCCGACGCTGTTAAGTATGAAACAATTGTAACGATTTCTCCTTGACAGCTGCAGACCTTTTGCATACTGTATACACGATTTTCTGTACCGGCAGTGTATACTGGTTGTAACTGTAGACAATCAGTATGGTTTATTCATATATACTACAAAAAACAAGGAGAGAACATGGCAACTGAATCAAAGATTATCTGGTCCAAGATTGATGAAGCACCCGCTCTGGCAACCTACTCACTGCTTCCGATTGTGAACGGCTTCACCAAGGCAGCCGGCGTAGTGGTTGAGACCCGCGACATCTCTGTTGCCGGCAGAATTATCGCCAACTTCCCCGATTCCCTGACCCCTGAGCAGCAAATGCCGGATTACCTGGCCGAGCTGGGTGAGCTGACCCAGAAGCTGGAAGCCAATATCATCAAGCTGCCGAACGTCAGTGCTTCGATCCCCCAGCTGAAGGCCGCCATCAAGGAGCTGCAGGAGCAGGGCTACAAGCTGCCGGACTATCCGGAAGATCCGAAGACTGATGCTGAAAAAGAGTTGCATGCCCGCTATGCCAAGTGCCTCGGCTCCGCTGTGAACCCGGTGCTGCGTGAAGGTAACTCCGACCGTCGTTCGGCAAAGGCGGTCAAGGAATATGCCAAAAAATATCCCCACAAGATGGGTGCCTGGACTGCTGACTCCAAGACCCATGTGTCCTGGATGGAGTCATCAGACTTCTACGCCAATGAAAAATCGTTCACCATGGAAAAAGCCGGCAATCTCAAGATTGAGTTTGTTGACAAGGCTGGTAAGGTTACGGTTCTGAAGGAGAAGCTGGCCCTGCAGGCAGGCGAGATCTTTGACGGCACCTTCCTGAGCGCCAAGGCCCTGCGGAAGTTCATTCAGGAGCAGATTGACGATGCCAAGGCCAAAGGGGTGCTGTTCTCGACTCACCTGAAGGCCACCATGATGAAGATCTCCGATCCGATCATGTTCGGTCATTTCGTTGAGGTGTTTTACAAGGACGTCTTTGAGAAGTATGCTGCGACCTTCAAGGAGCTGGGTGTGAACCCGGACCTGGGCATGGGCGACCTGTACCTGAAGATCGCAACCCTGCCGGAGGCCAAGCAGGCTGAAATCGAGGCAGACATCCAGGAAGTCTACAAGAAGCAGCCGCCACTGGCCATGGTTGACTCCGACAAGGGGATTACCAACCTGCACGCCAGCAACGACATCATCATTGATGCCTCCATGCCGGTGGTTATCCGTGATTCCGGCGGTATGTGGGGGCCTGACGGCAAGCTGCACGATGTCAAGTGCGTGATTCCCGACCGTTGCTATTCACGCTGGTATCAGGTCTGCATTGATTTCTGCAAGCAGAACGGCCAGTTTGATCCCACCACCATGGGCTCTGTCTCCAACGTGGGCCTGATGGCCCAGAAGGCAGAAGAGTACGGCTCCCACGACAAGACTTTCAAGATGACTGCAGACGGCACCGTGCGGGTACTTGATGAAGCCGGTACTGTACTGATGCAGCATGAAGTTGAGGCAGGCGATATCTGGCGCGGTTGCCAGGTCAAGGATCTGCCGATTCAGGACTGGGTCAAGCTGGCTGTCCGTCGTGCCCGCGCCACCGGTGCTCCGGCTGTGTTCTGGCTTGACAAAGAGCGTGCCCACGATGCCCAGATGATCGAGAAGGTCAACAAGTACCTCAAGGATCACGACACCAGCGGTCTGGAACTGCCCATTATGGCGCCGGTTGATGCAATGCTGTTTGCCTGCCAGCGTGCAAAAGAAGGCAAGGACACCATTACCGTAACCGGTAACGTGTTGCGGGATTATCTGACCGACCTGTTCCCGATCCTTGAGCTGGGTACCAGCGCCAAGATGCTCTCCATCGTGCCGCTGCTGGCTGGTGGCGGTCTGTTTGAGACCGGTGCAGGCGGTTCTGCTCCCAAGCATGTGCAGCAGTTTGTGCAGGAAGGCTACCTGCGCTGGGATTCACTGGGCGAGTTCCTGGCCCTAGCTGTCTCCCTTGAACACCTGGCTGCAACCTTCAAGAACGAGAAGGCGCAACTTTTGGCCGACACCCTTGATCAGGCCAACACCAAGTTCCTGGACAACAACAAGAACCCGGCCCGTAAGGTTGGTCAGATCGACAACCGTGGCAGCCACTTCTACCTGGCCATGTACTGGGCCGAAGCCCTGGCTGCGCAGACCAAAGATCCTGAGCTTGCCGCCCGTTTCGCAAAGGTGGCCAAGGCGCTGCAGGAAAACGAAGAGAAGATCAATGCCGAGCTGATCGGTGCCCAGGGCAAACCTCAGGATATCGGCGGTTACTTTAATCCCGATCCGGCCAAAACCGAGAAGGCAATGCGTCCCAGTGCCACACTGAACGCCATCGTTGATACTATTTAACTAGAGCAGGTTCAGGGGGCTGCTGCGGCAGTCCCCTGTTTCAGATCAGGTAAACAGGCTGTACGGTTATGTCTAGATGTGCAAACCAAAACAAACGAGGAGGAAGTACAATGGGACGTAAAAAGATTTCTCTGATTGGCGGCGGTCAGATCGGTGGCGTTCTTGCTCAACTCTGCGCACTGCGTGAGCTGGGTGACGTGGTTATGTTCGACATCGTCGAAGGTATGCCCCAGGGCAAGATGCTGGACATCGCTGAAGCAGCTCCGGTTGACGGCTATGACGTCTGCCTGAAGGGCACCCAGGATTACAAGGACATCGCCGGTTCCGACGTGGTGATCGTAACGGCTGGTCTGCCCCGCAAGCCGGGCATGAGCCGTGACGACCTGATCGTTACCAACTCCAAGATCATGACCTCTGTTTCCGAAGGGATCAAGCAGTACGCCTCAGATGCCTTTGTGATCATCATCTCCAACCCGCTGGACGCCATGGTGACCCTGTGCCAGCAGATCACCGGTATTCCTTCCAGCCGCGTGGTTGGTCAGGCCGGCGTGCTTGACTCTGCCCGCTTCAAGACCTTCATCGCCTGGGAACTGGGCGTGTCCGTCAAGGACGTTTCCGCCATGACCCTGGGTGGTCACGGCGATGACATGGTACCGCTGGTGCGCTATGCCAGTGTCAACGGCATTCCGGTTATGGAACTGCTGGAGCAGAAGTACGGCGCAGACAAGGCCAAAGAGGTTATGGAAGCCATGGTTAACCGTACCCGTCTGGCCGGCGGTGAAGTGGTTGCCCTGCTCAAGACCGGTTCCGCCTTCTACTCCCCGGCTTCTTCCGCCATTGCCATGGCAGAGTCGGTACTGCGTGACCAGAAGCGTGTACTGCCCACCTGCTGCCTGCTGAACGGTGAGTTCGGCGTGAACGGCTACTATGTTGGCGTGCCTGCAGTGCTGGGTTCCAACGGCGTAGAGCAGATCCTGCAGTTCAAGCTGGATGCAACCGAGCAGGCCATGATGGACAAGTCGGTAGCAGCTGTTAAAGGTCTGGTTGACGCCCTCCCCGGTATCCTGAAAGGTTAAGCCTTTTACAGGCCCTTGTTGTGCCTGCAAAAGAAGGGCGGTTTATAGCCGCCCTTCTTTTGCCGCATAAGGGGCCATTATTACACACCTCCGAATACGGATAAAAGGAGCTAAAGCGAATGTCTGAAGAAAAGAAGCTGCCAAGGATCGAGATTATTGAGAAGTACTGTAAGGGCTGTTACATCTGTGTCGAGTTCTGCCCCAAAAAGGTGCTTGAGATGAAAGGGTTTGTGGTTGCGGTAAAAGACCTTGAGTCCTGCATCAAGTGCATGCAGTGCGAACTGCGCTGCCCTGACTTTGCCATCAAAGTTCACGCTGAATAATACGACGGGAGGATTACAACGTGTCAAAAAAAGTTGCTTTTTTGCAAGGTAACGAGGCTGCAGCCCACGGAGCGCTGTATGCCGGTTGCAAGTTCTTTGCAGGTTACCCCATTACCCCCTCTACCGAGGTTGCTGAGGTAATGTCAGTTGAGCTGCCCAAGATTGGCGGCAAGTTCATTCAAATGGAAGACGAGATCGGCGCCATGGCTGCCCTGTTGGGCGGTGCATTGGCAGGCCAGAAGGCACTGACCTCCACTTCAGGTCCGGGACTTTCTCTGAAGCAGGAGCTGATCGGTTACGGCTGCATCGCCGAGATCCCCTGTGTTATTTTCAACGTTATGCGTGGTGGTCCCTCCACCGGTATGCCGACCGGCCCTTCACAGTCCGACGTGATGTGTGCCCGTTGGGGTACCCACGGTGACCATGCCACCATCGCACTGATGCCTGCCTCAGTGCAAGAGTGTTATGATATGACCGCCCAGGCATTTAACCTGGCTGAAAAGTACCGCATACCGGTACATGTTATGCCTGACGAGATCGTTGCCCACATGCGTGAGCGGATTGAGTTCCGTGAGCCGGGTGAAATTGAAATCATTGATCGTACTGCTCCGTCCGTACCTCCAGCAGAGTACAAACCGTACGATACCAGTTTTGGTGATGTGCCTCCGCTGGCTGCCTTTGGTTCCGGCTACAAGTTTCACGTAACCGGCCTGAACAAGCTGCCGGACGGCTTCCCCACCACCAAGGCCGAGTATGTTCAGGCTGAGGAGGAGCGTCAGGTCCGTAAGGTGTATGCAAACGTCGATGACATTGTTGAGTTTGAAGAGTTCCAGCTTGATGATGCAGACATCTGCGTGGTTGCCTACGGCTCAACCTCCCGTTCTGCCCGTTATGCGGTTAATGAGGCCCGTGCACAGGGAATCAAGGCCGGTATGTTCCGGATCAAGACCTTCTGGCCCTTCCCGGACAAGCAAATCAAGGCCCTGGCTGATAAGGTCAAAGGCTTTATTGTGCCTGAAATGAACCTGGGTATGTGCAGTATTGAAGTTGAGCGTTGCGCCCAGGGCAAGGCCCAGATCCTCGGCATTAACCGCGTAGACGGTGAGCCGGTCAACCCAGAGCAGATCCTTGAGAAGATGAAGGAGGTTAAGTAACCATGGCTTACGATTATGAAAGCAGAATTCGTCCGGGCAAGTTGCCGCACATCTGGTGCCCAGGCTGCGGCCACGGTATTGTTATGAAGGGTCTGATCCGGGCCATGGATACCCTCAACCTGAAAAAGGAAGAGACTGCCATTGTTTCCGGTATCGGTTGTGCCTCCCGTCTGCCTGGCTATATGGACTGCTGCACCCTGCACACGGCCCATGGCCGTGCGGCAGCTTTTGCCACCGGCGTCAAGCTGGCCCGTCCTGAGATGAACGTGATCCTGGTGGGTGGCGACGGCGACGGTACCGCCATTGGCGGTAACCACTTTATCCACGCTTGCCGTCGCAATATTGACATGACCTACGTGATCATGAACAACTACATCTACGGTATGACCGGCGGCCAGTTCTCGCCAGCCACCCCCACCGGTCACAAGGCATCCACCACCCCCTACGGCAACCCTGATCCGGCCTTTGATATTGCCAAGCTGGCTATTGGTGCCGGTGCCACTTTCGTGGCCCGGGGGACTGCTTACCATGCCACCCAGATCGACAAGTTGATTGCTGAGGCCATCCAGCACAAAGGGTTCTCCGTGGTTGAAATTCTGGATGACTGCCCCACCACCTACGGTCGCCGCAACAAGTACAAGTCGGTGATTGAGATGATGAACCGCCTGAAGGACGTTGCTGTACCGGTCAAGGCAGCAGAGAAGATGACCGCCGAGCAACTTGAAGGCAAGGTTCTGACCGGTGTACTGTACAAGGCAGAGCGTCCTGAATACTGCGAAGAGTACGCCAAGGTTATTGAGCGTGCTGGCGGCAACAAGTAATTTATTACTTTGAAAAGGAGAACATAGATGTCCAGGTATGAACTACGTTTTTCCGGTGCAGGCGGACAGGGCCTGATCACTGCAGGGATCATTCTGGCTGAGGCTGCTTCCATCCATGAAGGCAAGCAGTCTGTTCAGTCCCAGAGCTATGGTCCTGAGGCCCGTGGTGGTGCTTCGAAGTCAGAGGTTATTATATCTGACGCACCGATCGATTACCCAAAGGTAACCAAGTGCGACGCGTTGCTGGCCCTGACCCAGGAGGCCTGCACCAAGTATAGCGATGATCTCAAAGAAGACGGGATCCTGCTGTATGATACCGACTTGGTAACCAAGTTGCCGGAAGGCAACTACAAGAGGGTCGGCTTTAACATCATCAACACTGCCAAAAACGAAGTGGGCCGCGAAATCGTTGCCAACATCGTTGCCCTGGGGGCCATGATAGCCCTGACCGGTGTGGTCTCCCGTGAAAACGGCGAGAAGGCTGTTCTCTCCCGCGTGCCCGAGGCATTTCTGGAGCTGAACAAAAAGGCCTACGCTGCCGGTTTTGAAAAGGCCAAGGCGGCTGCTGCTGCGTAATCAGTTCGTACGCAGCCTGGTGTAACCTGACCGGCCCGGTGCTTTCAAGCGTCGGGCCGGTTCTGCTTTTAAGGGAAAGGAAGGGAGATGGAACGGAAAACCATCATGATTACCGGTGCCTCATCAGGTTTTGGCGCTGCAACAGCCCAGCTTTTTGCCGAAGAAGGAAATCGTCTGATTCTGATAGCCCGCAGGATGGACAAACTTGAGCAGGTGCGGCAGCAACTGTCCAAAGATGCTGACATTCACCTGCTGCAGCTCGACATCCGGGACCGTCAGGCAGTAGCAGAGATGGTAGCTGCCTTGCC
>CAZYMK010000018.1:0-20903 GCA_964648885.1 uncultured Geobacter sp.
TAGATCGGCTTGTTCGACGGCCTTGAGCCGTGTCTTCAGGGTGTTCAGGATACCGCTACCGGAGGTTACCTCCTGCCGGGTGGCTGCCAGTGCATCGGTGGCTGCACGAAGCAGCTGCAGCTCCTTGTCGGCCTGCAGGCTGCGCAGATCACGTGCGATGTTCTGCGACCGCTCCTGAATCTGTGAGAACAGGGCACGCAGTGTCTGATCGGCCTGCTCAAATCCGGCAATTTCCTCAAGGGTAAAAAGCCGGTTGATTTCGCTGTTCAGACGCAACCCCGTGGTCACCAGTTCAGAGCTGGCCACCAGGATGGTGTTGGCTTTGTTTGACTGGTCATGCAGCGTCTTTTGCGCGCCGGTTTCAGTCGCAAGCCTGCTGCGGGCTTCGTCACGTTCCTGGTCAAGCATCAGCAGCAGTTGCGTAATATGTGAGTTTGCCTGCTCCCGCAGGGTTGTTGCCACGGCAAGGCGGGCCTGTTCATCCTTGCGGGCCTGGGCTGCGACCAGCAGCCGGAGCTGTTCGACCAGCAGGGTTTCAAACTGCTGATAACTAGCGCTGAATGCCTGGTTGGAGGCGGTATAATGGTGGCGGTTGATCCGTCCGGCAACGGTGTTGAAACGTCCCCTGGCCACCAGCAGCCCGGCGGCTGTCTGGGGCATCTGCAGGGTTTTGGTCAGCAGCTGAAGCTCCTTCAGCTGACCCCGTATGAATTCGATTGCATTGACTTCATCTGCAGCCCTGTCAGTAGTCTCCAGTGCCCGGTTGAATGCTGCAGAATGAACGGTCTGCAGGCTGCGTAGCGAGCTGTCCAGCTCCTTCAGTCGTGTGGCGGCACGTTCTGTCAGCTCACCTGCCCGTTCATTGGCTGTGCGGGCGGCATCGCCGCTTGTGATCCGTGCTTCAGTGGCGGCAAACAGTTGCTGTGCTGTCTGGCCAAGTTCTTCTGCAAGGCCGGGAACAGCGTTATGCTGCTGCTCAAGCAGTTGCTGGGCAGCAACCACACTGGCCAGTTTCTTTTCTGCTGCGGCCTTGCTGCGCTTCAGTTCAGCCATAGTGCCGGCACCGTTCAGCTCAAGCAGGGCAGAGACGGCCCCCTGCAGCTCACGCTGCAGCTCAATGGTGCGGATCTGGAACGGCGTACTCTGTTCGGTCAGGTAGGACAGCTTGCCCTGCAGAAAGCGCATGGAGAAGAAGCTGGCGGCAGACAGGGCGGCAATGATGGCGGCGGTGACCAGTACATTGGCAATCAGTTTTGCTTTAATGGTAATGGTCATGGTTAGCTCGCCGAATACAGCCAGACCCGCAGTAACGAGAACAGTTTTTCCATATCCACCGGTTTGGGGATGTAATCACTGGCGCCTGCCTTGAGGCATTCCTCCCGATCTCCCTTCATTGCCTTGGCGGTCAGGGCAATGATCGGCAGGTTTCTGAAGCGGGGATCGTTCCTGATCAGGCGCATTGCCTCGTAGCCGTCCATCTCCGGCATCATGATATCCATCAGCACCAGGTTGATATCCGGAAACTCATCCAGCCGTTTTATGGCCTCACGACCGTTTTCCGCCTCATGGATGACGATCTCCTTTTCCGAAAGGGCGCTGGAGAGGGAGAAGATGTTACGCATGTCGTCATCCACGATCAGCACCTTTTTACCGGCCAGCATCGCCTCTTTGTCCAGGGCGGCGCGGATCATCCGCTGTTTGCCGGGGTCAAGGCTTGACTCCACCAGGTGCAGGAAGAGCGTGACCTCATTCAGCAGCCGTTCCGGGCTTTTTGCCCCCTTGACGATGATACTTTCAGCATAGTGGTGCAGCTTCAGCTCATCATCACGGGTCAATTCCCGGCCGGTGTGGATGATAACCGGGATGCGCCGCTCCGGGTCAAGCCGCTTCAGTTCTTCAAGCAGCTCATAGGCCCCCATATCCGACAGCCCCAGGTCCAGCACAATGCAATCAAATGATTCCCGTCCCAGCAGCTCTATGGCGGCAGTGCCGCTCTCGGCAACCTTGATGGCAACGCTGCGCTCCTCCAGCAGGGCAACCATGGCCTGGGCCTGGGCCGGGTCGTCCTCGACGATCAGCAGCCGTTTGGTGGTCTTGCTGATTGCCTGCTCCAGTGCGCTCAGGACGCCGTCCAGCTGATCACTGCTGACCGGCTTGGTAGCAAAGCCGATTGCCCCCATGTTCAGCGCCTTCTGGCGCTCCTCCAGGCAGGTGATGAAATGGACCGGGATATGGCGGGTCCTGGGGTTGTCCTTCAGGCTGCGCATGACCCCCCACCCGTCGATATGAGGCAGCATCACATCCAGGATAATCGCATTGGGCAGGTATTGTTCGGCCAGGGCAATGCCGCTTTCGCCATCGGCGGCGACCAGCGCGGCAAAACCGCGCCCCCGTACCATATCGACCAGTATGCCGGCAAAGGTCAGGTCATCCTCAATGACGAGGATGCTCTTGCTGCTGTCGGTCAGCTGCTCGCGGTCATCCGCCAGCGGCGCCGGCAGAGGGTCAAAGCTCTTTGGGGGCTTCGGCAGGCTGGGAGGCAGGGGAGCTGTGGGGCGGAGAGCCTGCTCCACAACGACGCGTTCCGGCAGGTCAAGCGGGAGGTACAGCGTAAAGGTGCTGCCGGTACCTGGTTCACTGACGAGGGTGACATCGCCCCCCATGGAGCGGGCCAGCTGCCGTGAGATCGAGAGCCCCAGCCCGGTGCCGCCAAAGGTGCGGCTGGTGCTGCCGTCGGCCTGCTGGAAGGCGTTGAAGATCAGCGCCTGTTTGTCGGCCGGAATACCGATGCCGGTGTCGCTGACCGCAAAGGCCACCGCCTCGCTGTCCAGCGGATTCTGATGACGCTGAGGGCGGAAGATCTGCAGGCTGACTGTCCCCTGGCTGGTGAACTTGCAGGCATTGGAGAGCAGGTTTTTCAGGATCTGCATGCTGCGCTGGCTGTCGGTGATCAGGCAGGCAGGGGCCGTGCTGTCCAGGTGCGTTGACAGGGTAATCCCCCTGTCGTTTGCGATCGGCTGGAACAGAGCCAGCATCTGGTCGCAGACCTCCTGCAGCCGGAGCTCTTCGTAGTGGAACTCAAGGTGGCCCGATTCAATCTTGGACAGGTCAAGAATATCGTTGATCAGGTTAAGCAGATCACGGCCGGCGGTGTTGATGGTGCCGGCAAACTCCACCTGTTTGTCGGTCAGGTTCCCTTCACGGTTGTCCTGCAGCAGGCTGGAGAGGATCATCATACTGTTGAGCGGGGTACGCAGTTCATGGGACATATTTGCCAGGAATTCAGACTTGTAGGTGCTGACCCGTTCCAGTTCCTCTGCCTTGCGCTGCAGTTCGAGGCTGGCCTGTTCAACGGTGCGGTTCTTGGCGCGGATCTCTTCACGCTGTTGTTCCAGCAGCTCGGCCCGTTCTTCCAGTTCTTCGTTGCTCTGCTGCAGCTCTTCCTGCTGTACCTGCAGCTCTTCTGCCTGCGCCTGGGTCTGTTCCAGCAGCTGGTTCACCCGCTGGCGGGCGCGGTTCACGCTCAGGGCAATCGCAATCGCCTCGCTGCATTGCTCAAGAAAGGTCAGCTCGTCATCACTGAACTGTTTGAAGGCACCAATCTCGAGGACACCGGTCAGGTTGTCGGCCTGCAGCAGCGGCATGGCCGCGATGCTGACCGGCTGGGCTTCGCCGGTGCCGGAGCTGATCGGCAGGTAGCCGGGAGGGGCCGGGCTTAAGCAGATCAGTTTCCGCTCACGGCCAGCCTGTCCGGCCAGCCCTTCACCCAGAGCAATCCGGTCGTTCAGCCGCTTACGCCGCACAAAGGCGTAGCTGGCGGCAATCTGAAGCTCAGCCTTTTCATGGTCATACACATACAAGACACCAACCCCTGCCCCCAGGTATTCGGCCAGAAAGGTCAGAGCCTGGTCGGTCAGTTCTGCCGTGCTTTTATCTCCCCGCAGGATGATGTTGAGGCTGTTCTGGCCGTTTTTGAGCCAGGCCTGACGGATCTCTTGCCGGTGGTTGCTGCGCAGTGTCCGGGCCATGGTGACAAAGGACTGATCCAGCGCGTGCTGGGTGGTGCTCATTTCGATCACGGCCTTCAGCAGCACACCGGTCTCGTCGCGACCGATCTGCTCCTTGTCGAAGGTTAATGGTTCAACAACCGTCAGTTCCTGTTCAAGGTCTCCTCCGGCAATGGCATCTGCCAGTCGGGCCTTTTGTCGCCCTCCCTGCTGGAGGGTGCGGATTGCACTAATCACCACCTGGAGCGGCCTGACAATGCTGTTGGTAAACAGCAGGGCAATGGCTGCGGCAGAGCAGACCGTGGTAAGGATAATCACCAGCAGCCAGCCACGGTAGCGGTCATGGTCTGCGCTGCTCTGTCTGAAGTGGTCTTCTGCCTCCTGGATGTTGAAGCGGGTCAAATCCTTGATATCCGACTCAATCAGATCAGAGAGCTGTTTGCCCTGCTGGTGCTCGCTTCTCAGATCGGCATAGTTAACGCCGCTATCCATTGCCGCAAGCACCCGGCCGGTCAGGGTGTAGAAGGAGCTGGAGTGCTCAACCAGGTTCTTGAACAGCTTCTGCTCTGTCTCGATGGTAATCAGTTTGCCGAACTGCTCCAGGTAGCCGTCAGCCGCTTTACGGCTTGCCGCCATTTTAGCCGCCAGTACTTTGCGTTGCGCCGGGTCTGATTCAAGCTGGTAGCGCAGATAGGCACGGCGGTACTCCTGCATGGCATTATCAAGAGATCCTGCCAGTACGATCGACGGGATCAGGTTGATGTGCATGTCGTCCAGACGTTGTTTGCTGTCGCCCATGCCTCTGACACCGAGGTAGCCAACCAGACAGCAAAACAGCACCAGCACGGTGAAACCGGCCAGTAATTTGTACCTGATCTTGAAATCCGTTAAGAGTGTCATAGTGCTGATCCCTTCGATTATCAGAGCAACAGTACGTTCTTTACAGCAGGGATATGGAAAATCAGGGGCTTCATAGCACATCCTTCGGTCAGAAACCAGTTATTCAGTCAGACCAGAGGGACTGTTTCTGCGGTCAGGGCTTTTTGTCTTCTGATGGGCCAGTTGCCGGTTGACACACGATTATCGGCTGTATTACTGTACCCATTCCTGAAAATCGTGATTTAGTGAGATTAAACAAGATTTTATGATGAGGTTTCCATGCGTAGCGACATGATTAAAAAAGGAATTGAGCGCACCCCCCATCGGGCACTGCTGAAGGCCACCGGGGTTCCCCAGAGCCAGATGGACCGTCCCTTTATCGGCGTAGCCACCAGTTTTACCGATCTGATCCCCGGCCATGTGGGGATGCGTGATCTGGAGCGGTTTATTGAGAAGGGGATCCATACCGGCGGCGGCTATGCCCAATTCTTCGGTATTCCCGGTGTCTGTGACGGCATTGCCATGGGTCACAAGGGGATGCACTACAGTCTGCCCACCCGTGAACTGATTGCCGATATGGTTGAATCAGTGGCTGAGGCCCACCGTCTGGATGGTCTGGTGCTGTTGACCAATTGTGATAAGATCACCCCCGGCATGCTGATGGCGGCTGCCCGCCTGAATATCCCCTGTATTATTGTGACTGCCGGTCCGATGATGAGCGGCAGAGGCGCAGAGGGACGGTCCTATTCCTTTGTAACCGATACCTTTGAGGCCATGGCCCGCTACAAGGCCGGGGTGATCGATGCCAAGGAACTGCAGGTATGTGAGGATAATGCCTGTCCCGGCATGGGGTCCTGTCAGGGGCTTTTCACCGCCAACACCATGGCAATCCTGACCGAAACCCTGGGGATGTCGCTGCCCCGCTGCGGTACGGCCCTGGCGGTTTCAGCCATGAAACGGAGAATCGCCTTTGCCTCGGGTGAGAAGATTGTGGAGCTGGTGCAGAATGATGTCAAACCACGGGACATCATGACTCGGGACGCCTTTGAGAATGCCATCCGGGTCGATCTGGCCCTGGGAGGCTCATCCAATACCGTGCTGCACCTGTTGGCCATTGCCCGTGAGGCCGGCGTAGAACTGCCGCTGGAGACCTTTGATATCCTGGCCAAAGAGACCCCGCAACTGGCCTCCATGAATCCGGCCGGCAAGCATTTTATGGAAGATCTGGACATTGCCGGTGGTGTCAGCGGCGTGTTGAAGCAACTGGGTGACAAGATTATTGATGCCCCGACCCTGTTTGGCCTGACGACCCGTCAGTTGGCAGCCAGCATCGAAAACATTGATGAAGAGGTGATTCGTCCCCTGTCGGCACCTGTGAAGAAAGAGGGCGGCATTGCGGTGCTGTTCGGCTCCATCGCGCCGAAGGGGGCGGTTGTCAAGCAGTCCGGTGTTTCAGATGCGATGATGACCTTTGAGGGCACGGCCCGCTGTTTTGATTCCGAGGAACTGGCCATGGCCGCCTTGATGGAAGGCAGGATCGTAGCCGGTGATGTGGTGGTAATCCGCTATGAAGGCCCCAAGGGCGGCCCTGGTATGCGCGAGATGCTGGCCCCCACCGCTGCCCTGATGGGACTGGGACTGGGCGATTCGGTGGCGCTGATCACCGATGGCCGTTTTTCCGGTGGTACCCGTGGCCCCTGCATCGGCCATGTCTCGCCGGAGGCTGCCGAGGGCGGCCCGATTGCCCTGATCCAGGATGGTGACCGGATCCTGCTGGATATTCCCAATCGCAAACTGGACCTGCTGGTGGATGAGGCAACCCTGGCAACCCGGCGCGCAGTCTGGACCGCACCGGAGCCGAAGATCAAGACCGGCTGGCTGGCCCGCTATGCCAAGGTGGTAACCTCAGCCTATACCGGTGCCGTCACAACCGCGTAACCTAATGCCGGGGCGATAGTCTGCCCTTTGACCCTTGACCCTGATCTGAAAAGGAGGAACCTGCCATGAGAAAGCTGATTACCCTGTTTGCCGCTTCCGTTCTGGCGTTATCCGTCACCGCCTGCACCACTGATGAGGCAGCCCTGCGCGACAACAGCGCCACCCTGCTGGGAGCAGTTGAAGTTAGAAATCTGCTGGTGGGTAACACCTTTACTGCCAGCAACGGCGATACCTACTATTTTGACCGTGGTGGCGTCGTCACCGGTAAAGGCTCCTACGGCGAGAAGAACAAGGGTAACTGGAATATTACCCCTGAAGGCCGGCTCTGCTTCAGCAACTGGAACGCCAATTTTGCCCCCAGTGCCTGCTACAAGGTGTTTTTTGACAACGCGACCCAACAGCGCAAGCTGGTGGACGGCAATGGTGATACCAAGTACACGGTGGTGAATATCGTCACCGGAAATCCTAATAATTTTTAATTCTTTGCGAGGTTAACGCATGAAAATGAATGGAGCACGCATCTTGCTTGAAAGCCTGAAACGCGAAGGGGTTGACCTGGTATTCGGTTACCCCGGCGGGACAGTGATCAATATTTACGACGAGCTGATGAATGTACGGGAAATCCGCCACATCCTGCCCCGCCATGAGCAGGGCGGTACCCATGCGGCAGACGGCTATGCCCGCGCAACCGGTAAGGTGGGGGTGGCCATCGCCACATCCGGTCCCGGGGCCACCAACACCATCACCGGCATTGCCACTGCCTACATGGATTCGATCCCGATGGTGATAATCACCGGCCAGGTACCGACCCCGCTGATCGGTAATGATGCCTTTCAGGAGGTTGACATCATCGGTATTACCCGGCCGATTACCAAGCACAGCTTTCTTATCCGTCATGCCAAGGATATCCCGACCATTGTGCGCAAGGCGTTTTATATTGCAAAAACCGGTCGTCCGGGTCCGGTGCTGATCGACTTCCCCAAGGATATCCAGATCAGCCAGGCCGAGTTCAAGTGGCCTGAAACGATTGATATTCGGGGCTATAAGCCGACCACTGAGGGGCATCAACGGCAGATTGAGAAGGCGGTTGAAATGCTGCTGACGGCTCGCAGGCCGGTTATGTATGTCGGTGGCGGCGTAATCCTGGCCAATGCTGCCGATGAACTGACCCAACTGGCCCGTACCCTGCAGTTTCCGGTCACCACCACCCTGATGGGGTTGGGCTCTTTCCCGGAAAATGATCCACTGGCACTGAAGATGCTGGGTATGCACGGCGCCTATGCTGCCAACATGGCCATGACTCATTCTGACTTGATTGTTGCGGTGGGAGCCCGCTTTGACGACCGGGTGACCGGCAAGATCGCCACCTTTGCCCCCCATGCCAAGATCATCCATATTGACGTTGACCCGGCCTCTATCCGCAAGAACGTCCGGGTTGACCTGCCGATCGTGGGGGATGTCAAGGATGTTCTGGCCAAGATGCTGGAGGTGCTGAATGCCAAGGCTGACATGCTGGCCGCCCAAAAGCAGGCCATGGAGCCATGGCATGAGGATATCACCGGCTGGAAGGAAAAGCATCCGATCAGCTACAAGCACAGCACCACCATCATCAAGCCCCAGTATGTGATCCAGAAGCTGCGTGAACTGTCAGAGGATGACGCCATCATGGCCACTGACGTGGGGCAGCATCAGATGTGGGTGGCCCAGTTCTTTGAGTTTCATCAGGCCCGCACTCTTTTAACCTCTGGAGGGCTCGGCACCATGGGCTTTGGTCTGCCTGCCGCCATGGGAGCCCAGGCCGCCTTCCCCAAGCGCCAGGTGATCTGCGTCTGCGGTGATGGCGGGGTGCAGATGAATATGCAGGAGCTGGCCACCATGGTGCAGCAGCGTCTGCCGGTCAAGATCGTGGTGCTGAATAACAACTTTCTGGGCATGGTGCGGCAGTGGCAGGAACTGTTCTTTGACAAGCGTTATTCACAGACCTGCCTGGAATTGCCGATGGACTTTGCAAAGATTGCCGAGGCCTACGGCGCCAAAGGCCTGAAGGCTGACAAGCCGTCCGAGGTTGAGCAGGTGATCAAAGAGGGCTTTGCCCATGACGGGCCGGTGATCATGGAGTTCAAGATCGCCCGCGAAGAGAAGGTGTTGCCGATGGTCCCGGCTGGGGCGTCGTTGAATGAAATGGTCTTGAACGCCTAGGACGGGAGGAAACAAACCGATGCAACATACCATATCTGTAGTGGTTGAAAACGAATTTGGCGTGCTGGCCAGGGTTGCTGGCCTGTTTTCCGGACGGGGATTCAATATCGATTCCCTTTCTGTGGCCCCGATCACTGATGAGTCCCTGTCACGGATCACCATTGTTACCCGTGGCGATGATGCGGTGCTGGAGCAGATCACCAAGCAGCTGAACAAGCTGGTGGATGTGATCAAGGTGCTGGACTTTACCGATGGCAGCGCCATTGAGCGTGAGATGGCCCTGATCAAGGTGACGGCTGAGGATGAGAGTCGAGCCGAGGTTCTGAGGATTGTTGACATCTTCCGGGCCAAAATTGTTGATGTGACCCCCAAGTCCTACACCATTGAGGCCACCGGCTCACCGGTCAAGATTGATGCAATCCTGGACCTGCTGCGGCCTCTGGGGCTGAAGGAGCTGGTGCGTACCGGCGCAGTGGCCATTGGTCGCGGTGCCAAGGGGTGGAAAGGCTAATTTGAACCGGCGTTTGATTGACACGGATACCGCTGTTGTAGTATCGTGCGCAGCGTTTTTTCTGAAAACTGCACTGAGGCAACCATACAAGGAGAAGAACAAATGAATGTGTATTATGATCGGGATTGCGATCTGGCCTTGATCCAATCCAAAAAGGTAACCATTGTCGGGTACGGTTCCCAGGGACACGCCCATGCCTGCAACCTGAAAGATTCCGGTGTAGATGTCACGGTTGCGCTGCGTGAAGGGTCCGCTTCCGCCATCAAGGCACAGAATGCCGGCCTGAAGGTTGCCACGGTTGCCGAGGCTGTTGCCGGCGCTGATGTTGTTATGGTGCTGACTCCGGACGAGTTTCAGTCCCAGTTGTATCGCAACGAGATTGAGCCGAAGCTGAAGCAGGGGGCTACCCTGGCCTTTGCCCACGGCTTTGCGATTCACTACAACCAGGTTGTGCCCCGGGCTGACCTGGATGTGATCATGATCGCCCCCAAGGCACCTGGCCATACCGTCCGTACTGAATTTGTCAAGGGGGGCGGGATTCCTGATCTGATCGCGGTCTTCCAGGACGCCTCCGGCAAGGCCCGTGAAGTGGCCCTCTCTTATGCCAGCGCCATTGGCGGCGGTCGTACCGGCATCATAGAGACCACCTTCAAGGATGAGACCGAGACCGATCTGTTTGGTGAGCAGGCCGTGCTGTGCGGTGGTGCCGTTGAGCTGGTCAAGGCCGGTTTTGAGACCCTGGTGGAGGCTGGCTATGCCCCTGAGATGGCCTATTTTGAGTGTCTGCACGAGCTTAAGCTGATTGTTGATCTGATGTACGAGGGCGGTATCGCCAACATGAACTACTCCATCTCCAACAATGCCGAGTATGGAGAGTATGTGACCGGCCCTAAGGTGATCAACGACCAGAGCCGCGCTGCCATGAAGGAGTGCCTGAACAACATCCAGAACGGTGAGTATGCCAAGCGGTTTATCCTGGAAGGGATGTCCAACTACCCCGAGATGACCGCCCGCCGTCGCCTGAACGCGGCTCACCCGATTGAGCAGGTGGGTGAAAAACTGCGCGCCATGATGCCGTGGATTCAGAAAATCGTTGATAAATCAAAGAACTAACCAGTAGTTACATGATGTGGGAACCCTGCCTCCACTGGGGGCGGGGTTTCGTGTGTCATGCGTCAGGAATACGATGAAACCATCCAAAGCACTCATCACCTCTGAAGGATATCCGGCTATTGCCTACAGCATCGGCCTGTTCCTGTTTCTCGCTATCGCCACCCTGCTGCTGTCATCTGCCATACTTGCCGTGCCTGCGCTGATCTCGCTGCTGCTGGTGATCTTTGTTATTGCCTTTTTTCGCAATCCCGAACGGACCCCTCCGGCCGACGAAGGGTTGCTGGTCGCCCCTGCCGACGGCACTGTTGTCTATGTCGGGCCGGCAGAGCAGGAGCACCTGGGGCAGTGTCAGAAGATCAGCATCTTCATGTCGGTCTTTAATGTGCATGTCAACAGGGCACCCTGTACCGCCACGGTACTGGAGCGTTTTTATCGCCCCGGCAGGTTTCTTGACGTGCGACACAGCAAGGCCTCCAGTGAGAACGAACAGCTGGGGCTGGTCCTTGAGACCGGACAGGGACTGCGGCTGGTCTGTGTGCAGATTGCCGGCCTGATTGCCCGACGGATTCACTGTTATGTTGATGCCGGTGACAGTCTGAAGCGAGGGGAACGGTACGGTATGATCCGTTTTGGATCGCGACTTGATCTGTTTCTGCCGTGTGAGATGACGCCGCTGGTTGCGGTGGGAGAGATCACCGCTGCCGGAGAGACCCCCCTTGCCCGCTTGCCGCAGGATGTCGACAAGGAGCGTTAGTGATGGAGCCATCTGAACAAGCTGTCCAGTCCCCTGGCCGATCCGAAAACATCAGACGTGGCATCTATATCCTGCCCAACCTGATCACTGCCGGCAGCCTGTTCGCGGGTTTTTACAGCATGGTGGCAACCCTGAACGGTAACTATGCCACGGCGGCTGTCTGGGTCTTTGTGGCAGCTATCTGTGACGGTCTGGACGGTAAGGTGGCACGCATGACCAATACCACCAGTCAGTTCGGGGTTGAGTTTGATTCGCTGGCTGATCTGGTGGCTTTCGGGGTGACACCGGGATTGATGATGTACGCCTGGGCGCTCAAGCCGTTCGGCCGTCTGGGCTGGCTGGCTGCCTTTCTGTTTGTGGTCTGCGGTGCGTTGCGGCTGGCCCGCTTCAACGTGCAAGTGACAACAGTGGAGAGTAAACGATTTGTGGGGCTGCCGATACCGGCTGCGGCCTGCATGGTGGCCTCAACCGTGTTGCTGTTTACCCATTTCGGGTGGCCCAGCTCCTACAAAAAGCTGGCTATTCTGGTGCTGATCTATCTGCTGGCCTTTTTGATGGTATCCAGCATCAAGTTCTATTCATTCAAGGACCCGGAGCTGATCAAGCGCCAGCCGTTCGGCTTTCTGGTGCTGGCAGTGGTGTTACTGATCATTATCGCGGCAGAACCGGCCATTATGATGTTTGTCATCATGCTTGGGTATGTGCTGTCTGGCCCGGTGGGGTGGCTGGTGACCTGGCCCCGTCGCCGACGGCTGGAAAAGGCGATCCACAAGGGACATGAAGAACAGCAGCACTACTCAGGCAGTTTGTGAATGGTGGCAGAGACGCTGCCCGGACTCAGTTCAAGCAGGGCGTAGGAGAGAAACGGTGCCCGGCCCCAGAGGGTGCCGGGATTGATCAGCCAGATACCGTCGCAGCACTCCACCATGGCCTGGTGGGTGTGTCCGTACAGCACCGCTGCTGCATCACAGCCTTTGGCCCGCTCGATCAGGAGTGACAGGCCCAGCTTGACCCCATACCGGTCACCGTGGCAGAGCAGCAGACGCGTTCCTGCCAGGGTTTCGAGCCGCTCACGCGGGGATTGAGAGCCGTAGTCGCAGTTTCCGGCCACCTGCAGCACCGGAACATCCTCAGCCGCTGCCAGCATGGCCGCTTCGTCCTCACCATCCCCCAGATGGACAATGGCATCAATCTGTCCGGCCAGTTGCCGGGCCTTGAGCAGGTTACCCTGATTGCCGTGTGAATCTGAAACCACCAGAATCCGCATACTGCCTTCTCACCTCATGAAGCGGCTTTAAGCCGCAGGAGTTTGTGATGTCTGCAAAAAAAATAGTTCTGATCGTTATCGGTTGTTGTTTCGGCTTGATGGTGCTGTTTATCGGCAGTTTCCTGCTGGCAGGCCTGGTGTTCAGGGGGGACCAGCAGGGCTACAGCAAGACTCCCGGTGTTGGCCTGGTTGAGGTCCGGGGGATGATCACCGACTCAAAGGAGCCGATCCGTCAGTTGCGACACTTTCTCAAGGCAGACCAGGTCAAGGCGGTGGTCTTGCGGGTAGATTCCCCCGGAGGAGTGGTTGGCCCTTCCCAGGAGATTTACGAAGAGGTGCGCAAGCTGGCCGCCAAAAAGAAGGTGGTGGTCTCCATGGGCAGCCTGGCTGCTTCCGGCGGTTACTATATTGCGGCTCCTGCCACGCTGATCTATGCCAATCCCGGTACCATCACCGCCAGCATCGGCGTGCTGATCAAATTTTCCAACCTGGAAGGGTTGTTCAGCAAACTGGGGGTCAGCTCCGCTACGATCAAGACCGGTACCTACAAGGATGCCGGAGCACCTGACCGCCAGCTTTCAGCCGAAGATCGGGCCATGTTTCAGTCGCTGATCAACAGTACCCACGAGCAGTTTGTCCGGGCTGTTGCCGAAGGTCGCAAACTGCCGATCGACGAGGTCCGTAAGATTGCCGACGGCCGGGTGCTTTCGGGTGAGCAGGCCAAAGAAGTCAAGCTGGTTGACCGCCTGGGCAACCTGCAGGATGCCATCGAAGAGGCCGGACGGTTGGCCGGTATCAGCGGCGAGCCGGAGGTGCTGCTGCCTCCCAAGAAAAAGGTGAACTACCTGGAGCTTTTGGCCGGTGGTGCTGAAGAACATTTCAACGGCGCCATCAATCGTGCGGTTGGCCGCGGGCTGCAGGTGGTGTACGAGTAATCGGTTGCCCGCACTTGGGGATTGCTCCCCAAAGTGCTACTTGCGCTTCTGCAGCCGTTTGTGCGCCTCAAGCAGGATACGTTCCGTGGTTTCCCAGTTGATACAGGCATCAGTGATAGAGACACCATGTTTGAGCTGGGAGTGATCCGCCGGAACCTTCTGGTTGCCCTCTTCCAGATTGCTTTCGATCATCAGGCCGGAAATTGATTGATTGCCTGCGGTTACCTGGCTGACAACCTGATCCAGCACTTCAGGCTGCCGCTTGAAATCCTTGTTGGAGTTGCCGTGACTGCAGTCCACCATGATGGTGGGCAGCAGTCCGTTTTTTTTCAGAATTTCTTCGGTGTGGAGAATGTCCTCCGGCTGGTAATTGGGCTTGCGTGAACCGCCCCGCAGCACGATATGCACATCCGGGTTGCCGGTGGTCTGGATGATTGAGGCCTTGCCCTCACGGTTGATACCCAGAAAGCTGTGGGGCGCCCGGGCTGAAATCATGGCATCGATAGCAATCTGCAGGTTGCCGTCGGTACCGTTTTTGAAGCCGATCGGGAACGAAAGGCCGCTGGCCAGTTCGCGGTGGGTCTGGGATTCAGTGGTCCGGGCACCGATGGCCCCCCAGGAGATCAGATCGGCCACATATTCCGGCGTGATCGGATCCAGCATCTCGTTGGCAACCGGTACCTCCAGTGAGGTCAGCTTGCAGAGCAGGCCACGGGCGATACCCAGCCCCTTGGAGATGTTGTGGGAACCGTCCATATCCGGGTCGTTGATCAGGCCTTTCCAACCGACGGTGGTGCGGGGTTTTTCAAAATAGACCCGCATCACCAGCATCAGCTGATCATCCACACGACGTGCCAGAGAGGAGAGCCGGCGGGCGTACTCAACGGCGGCTTCAGGGTCGTGGATGGAGCAGGGGCCGACAACGACCATCAGACGCCGGTCCCGGCGCTGCAGGATCTCCTTGATCTTTTCGCGGCTGCGGGAGACAAATTCGCGGGTTGTGTCAGACATGGGGAACACCTGGCGCAGGTCGGCCGGTGCGATGATCGGGGTGATGCCCGATACCTTCAGGTTATTGGTCTTGATCATTTCGAACACCTCAAAC
The DNA here is from genome assembly GCA_964648885.1 of uncultured Geobacter sp. Taxonomy (GTDB): domain Bacteria; phylum Desulfobacterota; class Desulfuromonadia; order Geobacterales; family Pseudopelobacteraceae; genus Trichlorobacter. Next base: position 14,709 of record CAZYMK010000018.1, read on the forward strand.
AGCGATACTGTAAGCCAAAGTAACCTTTCTACTGGATCGGAGTTGCGCTTGTCAAATTCAAACCTGTTTCATGCCACCAAACAGGCGGTTTTTCTGGATCGGGACGGCACCATCAATGTAGAGAAGGACTATCTCTACCGCCCTGAAGAGTTTGAGTTCATACCCGGTGCTGCAGAGGCGATCAGACGCCTGAACCGGGCCGGTTTTCTGGTGGTGGTGGTCACCAATCAGTCCGGTGTTGCCCGGGGGTACTATACGGAGCACGAGGTGCTGCAGCTGCATCGGCATATCGAACAGCTGCTTTTCCGGGCAGATGCTCGGATCGATGCCTGGTACTATTGCCCTCATTATCCCTCCGGGCAGCATCCCTACAATCTTGATTGCGACTGCCGCAAGCCGCGTACCGGTATGCTGGAACAGGCCGCGCGGGACCTGGGGATCGATCTTTCCCGTTCCTGGATGGTGGGAGATAAACAGGTGGATGTGGAAGCCGGGGTTGCAGCCGGTTGTCGACCGCTACTGGTGCTGACCGGTTACGGTGCCGACGCGAGTCTCAAGGTGCCTGCTACGGTACCGCGCTGTCCTGATCTGGCAGCAGCTACAGAGCTGATTGCTGCTGTTTGACAGTGCATAGGCTCTGTGGTACTTCTGTCAAGTTTCGTGCCCTGACAACAACCATCTGAAAGGATTATCCGTTATGCCCCCCATTACCAAAGGCATTGTACTTGCCGGCGGCGCCGGCAGCCGACTCTACCCCCTGACTCTGGTGGCCAGCAAACAGCTGCAGCCGGTGTATGACAAGCCGATGATCTACTACCCCCTGGCCACGCTGATGGCTGCAGGGATCAAGGATATCCTGCTGATTTCCACGCCCCATGATGTTCCGCGCTTCGAGGCCCTGCTGGGCGACGGCTCCCGTTGGGGGATCTCCCTGACCTACGCGGTTCAACCGGAACCAAAGGGGATCGCCCAGGCGTTTCTGATCGGTGAGCAGTTTATTGAAAAACAACCGGTCTGCCTGATCCTGGGGGACAACATCTTCTACGGCAAGATGCATCTGGATCGTCTGGTATCCGGTTTTGACAGTGGCGCCCGGGTCTTTGGCTACTATGTCCATGATCCTGAGCGTTATGGTGTAGTGGAGTTTGATGCTGACGGCAAGGTGCTGTCGATTGAGGAGAAACCTGCTGCGCCAAAGTCAAACTATGCGGTGCCTGGTCTCTATCTCTATGACGGTCAGGTCTGTGAGGTTGCCCGATCGATTGCTCCGTCGGCGCGAGGCGAACTGGAGATCACCGATGTCAATCTGGAGTACCTCCGCCGTGGGCAGCTGCATGTTGAGCGGCTGGGGCGCGGTATTGCCTGGCTTGATACCGGCACACACAAGTCGCTGCTTGAGGCCAGCAATTTTATTGAAACCCTGGAGGCCCGCCAGGGGCTCAAGATCGCCTGCCTGGAAGAAATCGCGCTGCGTCGAGGTTTTATTGACTGCGCAGTCATGGCGCAGGTGATTGAGGCCACACCCAATTCCAGCTACCGTGACTATCTGCAGCGTGTCCTGCATGAAGCCCGCTGCGGGTTGCTTTGATCCGGCCTGTGCCGGAATGACCGTGTGAATACGCATGTTTGATTTTTTGAGGAAATACTCACTGCCGATTCTGGTGGGGATTGCGCTGCTGTCGGCATTGATGGTGTATTCACTGAATCTGCCCCAGTCAAGGCATGCCAACCGGCTTGAGCGGGGCGTGGGTGATGCCCTTGCCCCGGTACAGCAGCAGGCTGAACGCGGCGGCTCGTTTCTGGGGCAGCTCTGGTACGATTATATTGCCCTGGTGCAGGTGAAGCAGGAAAACGACCGCCTCAAGGCAGATATCAAGCAGCTGAACAGTGCCCTGGTGACAGCTTCAGAGGCGATACAGGAGAACGATCGCCTGAAGCGTCTGCTTGATCTGCGCAAGACCGTCAGGGAACCGACGGTCACAGCCACTGTGATCGGTGAGGATGTGACCCCCTGGTTTCGCACCTTGACCATAGACCGCGGCACTGCTGACGGCATACAGGAGGGGATGTCGGTGCTGGCTGCCGATGGTGTTGTCGGACAGACCATCAAGGTGTCTTCCCACGCAAGCCGGGTGCTGCTGCTGACCGATCATGCCAGTTCCATTGCTGCCATGATCCAGCGTTCACGGGCACGTGGGGTTGTCAAAGGGCGGGGGCATAACCTCTGCTCCCTTGAGTTTGCCATGCGGGGTGAAGATGTGCAGGTTGGTGATCAGGTGATCAGTTCCGGTATTGGCGGCGTTTTTGGCAAAGGTCTGCCGATTGGTGAAGTAGCCATGGTCAAAAAAGGGGAGTATGGCATCTTCCAGACCGTCACGATTCGTCCCTATGTCAACAGTGCCCATCTTGAAGAACTGCTGGTGGTGCTGCGTGCCCCCCGGGACTGAGGTCGGCCATCCATGAAGGAACTGATTAGCTGGACCGTCCTGATGGCAGCTCTGGCGGTTTTCCAGACATCGCTGCTGCCGCAGGTGCTGTTGTCATCCTATAAGCCTGATCTCCTGCTGCTTCTGATGGTGGTACTGGCACTACGGGCACCGTTTGGTGCCAGTTTGCCGGCTGCCTACGGCCTGGGGCTGCTCAAGGACTGTCTGAGCGGCATCTACTTTGGATTAAACGCGTTTTCATTTCTGGTGGTCTATCTGGTTCTCAGGCTGCTCACTGACCGCCTGTATGTGCAGAACGCCTTTCTGCTGGTCTTGACGGTGTCTGCGGCCACGGTGGCAACCATGTTTCTTAACCTGATTCTGCTCTCCATCTTTTCCGAAGGTGCCGGCCTTTTTTCCTCAATGATGGCCAGCCTGTTCCCTCATCTGCTGATGAACGCCTTTGCCGCCTCACTGGTTGCCACCGTGCCTGAATTCGTCTCTGCCAGGAACAGCCGATGATCAAGACGCAGCGCTATGTCAGGGAGCTTGAACAGCCCAGACGTCGGACCATCCTGCTGGCCTTTGCCGCTACGGTACTTTTCGGGGTGTTGCTGCTGCGGCTCTGGTATCTGCAGGTCATAAAAGTTGATGAATATCGTGCTATGTCTGAGAACAACCGGCTGCGTTTTCTGCCGGTAACTGCCTCCCGAGGCGCCCTGATGGATCGCAACGGCGTCGTTATGGTCAACAACCGTCCTGCCTTCAGTCTGACGATCATTCCCCAGGAAGTTGAGGATATTGAGAAGACCCTTGATCGGCTCGCTTCGTTGCTTGATCTTGATCGGCTTGAATTGGGGGAAAAATGGCAAAAGGCCAAGGGACGTGCCCGCTACTATCCGGTGGTCGTAGCCGGCAACCTCAGCCGTGAACAGGTGGAGATCGTGGAGGAGAACCGTCTGCGTTTGCCCGGGGTTGAAGTAGCCATGAAGCCGGTCCGCCAGTATACCTTCAAGACCTCCACGGCGCATCTGCTGGGATATATCGGCGAGATATCGGACAAGGAACTGGAACAGCCGGATTACGCGGACTACAATCCTGGTGATTATGTTGGTAAGAACGGTATTGAGAAGGCCTGGGAGCACGAACTGCATGGTGCTGACGGTGGGCGGCAGCTGGAGGTTGATTCGCGGGGACGGGTGTTGCGCGTGTTGACGGAAAGCAGCCCGACCGTCGGCAACAGTCTGGTGCTGACCATTGACCAGCGCCTGCAACAGATCAGCGAACAGTCCTTTGGGTCCCAGGCCGGGGCAGCGGTGGTGATGGATGTGACCAACGGTGAAGTACTGGCCTTTGTCAGTAACCCGCTCTTTGATCCTGCACTTTTTGCCGGCAGGATTCCTCCTGATATCTGGAAGGGGTATCTGGAGGATAAGCGTCGCCCCCTTGAAAACAAGGCCCTGACCGGACAATATCCCCCCGGCTCTACCTATAAGATCATCACCGCTCTGGCAGGTCTGGAGGCCGGTATTATCAATGAGCATACCACGGTTCAGTGTGGTGGTGATTACGCGATGGGTAAAAGTAAATTCCGCTGCTGGAAATCGGGTGGTCATGGGTCGGTTGATCTGCGTAAATCCCTGAAAGAGTCATGTGATGTGTATTACTACTGGCTTGGTGAAAAACTTGGGGTGGAACGGATTGCTACCATCGCAGACCGCTTTCTGCTGGGCAAGGAATTGGGGGTTGGTTTGCAGTATGAAAAAAAAGGCCTGATTCCCACGATGGCCTGGAAGTTGAAGCGATTCGGCAAAAAATGGCTGCCCGGTGAAACACTGCCGGTTGCCATCGGTCAGGGCTATGTCCTGATGACACCGCTGCAGATGGCCTCCATGATCAGTACCGTTGCCAATGAAGGCACGATCTACCGGCCGCACCTGGTCAAACGGGTGGTTGATCAGGATGGAAAGACCATACGGGAGTTTGCACCTGAAGTGCTGGGAACTACCTCAATTTCAGTAGCTTTTTTCAAGAAGATCAAGCAGGGGTTGTTTGCCGTGGTTAACGAGGGCGGCGGAACAGGCGGCAGTGCGCGGCTCTGGGACAACAAGGTGGCCGGCAAGACCGGGACTTCTCAGGTGGTAAAACTGGGGGAAGACCGCAAAAAGGTTCTGAAGTATGAACACCGCGATCACGGACTGTTTGTGGCCTTTGCACCGTACGACAAGCCGGAGATCGCCGTTGCTGTGGTGGTTGAACATGGCGGCGGTGGCGGAGCCGTGGCAGCGCCGATAGCCGGCAGGATTCTGCGGGGCTATTTTGACCTTCAAAAACCGGCTGTGGTAAATCCGCAGACAGCTGAAAAGCCGGTTAGTGAGGATGCGGCCGTTGAGCAACCGGCAGAGCCGGTTCAGCCGCCGCAAACATCGACAACGCATGAGCGGGGAGAAGAACCGTGATTGACCGTCGCCTGGTGACCAATTTTGACTGGACTCTGATCGGACTGGTGAGCGTCATCTGTCTGGTGGGGGTGTTGAATATCTACAGTGCCTCTGCCGCCTACAAACTGGTAGGAACGCCTTATTATATCAAGCAGATGAACTGGATGGTCTTCGGACTGTTGCTTTCACTGCTGGTTGCCAGTCTTGACTATCACATACTGGAAGATTTTTCCTATTGGTTTTACGGGTTTCTGATTCTTCTGCTGATTGCGGTGCTGCTGGTGGGCAAGACATCCCTGGGTGCGACCCGCTGGCTGAACCTGGGCTTCTTTACCATCCAACCGTCAGAGCTGGTGAAGATCGGCATCATCATCACCTTTGCCCGTTTCTTCAACAATTACCATACGGTTGATGGACTTACGGTGAAGGATATGCTGTATCCGCTGGGCATGCTGATGGTGCCTGCGCTGCTGATCATGAAACAGCCCGACCTAGGTACGGCGATCCTGGTCGTACTGATTGCCCTTTCCATGGCGTTCTACGTCGGCTTTCGCTGGTCCACCGTTGTTGCCTTTGTCCTGATAACCCTTCCGCTGGCCTGGTTTACCTGGGCGGTCTACATGAAGCCGTACCAGAAAAGCCGGGTTCTGAATTTCCTTGACCCTGACCGTTCACGTCTGGGCAGCGGCTACCACATCATCCAGAGCAAGATTGCGGTCGGTTCCGGTGGTCTCTTTGGCAAGGGCTATGTCCAGGGTACCCAGTCGCAGTTGCGTTTTCTGCCGGAACAGCATACCGATTTCGCCTTTTCCGTCTTTGCCGAGGAGTGGGGGTTTGCCGGGACGCTGATCCTGATCATACTCTACCTCTGCCTGATCTTGTGGGGGTTGAACATTGCCCGGCGTTGCAACGACCGTCTGGGCGGGTTACTGGCGGTGGGGGTCACGGCCATGCTGTTCTGGCATGCGGTCATCAACATCGGCATGGTCATCGGCCTGTTTCCGGTGGTGGGGGTGCCGTTGCCGTTTTTCTCCTACGGCGGCACCTCCATGATCACCTCTATGGTGGGGGTCGGCATTTTACAGAGCATCAGCATGCGGCGGTTTATGTTTTAGGGGTCCACGGGATGTTTTTTACGATTGACGGTCAAACTGCCGGCAGTGTATACAATCCGCAATTTTGTCCCCACTCTGCCCCAGGAGGTCCCTATGCTGCACCAGCACCAGAAGTCACCCCCCCATTGAATCGCCTGAAAAACCCCGTTTGGCCTGTTTTTGTTATCTTGTAGCCCCTGTATTGCTGGCGGCACTGCCCCTGGCAGCCCATGC
>CAZYMK010000018.1:21003-23809 GCA_964648885.1 uncultured Geobacter sp.
AACTCTCCACAGCAGCGCCTGCACCCACTGAAGATAGCGCCGCAGGCCAGGCGGTCAAGCCGGCTCCGCCCCGGGCAAGCATCGGTATTGATAACTTCATCAGCGATAAGGTCAAGATCTACAATATCCCGGCTTCCTGGAGTTTTACCCCTGATCTGCAGGTAAAGCTCGATCTGCCGATCGTCACGGTCCGCAATCAGCCATTGGTGGCCGGCGGCGCCTCCCATGATGAAACCGGCATCGGTGATGTCAGCTTCTCTGTCAAATACCGCCTGGGCAGTGAAGAAACACTTGAATCCGACACCCTGCTGACCGTCAAGTTTGCCACCGGTGATCTGGACAAAGGCCTGGGAACCGGCAGCTACGACATTGCCCTGACCCAGAAACTGATCAAACGGATGGCTGACTTCCGCATGACCCTGATGGGGGGCGTCAACCAGCCGCTTAATGAGCCGACCATGCACGGTTACAAGATCACCTACGGCACCTCGGCCTCATTCATGGGCGGGGTAGAGCACAGCAGCATAATCCTGCCTGATCTCTGGCTGGAGACACGCTTCTCCGGCATTCACGCCTTTGACAGCAAGATCGACAACATCCAGCAACAGAATGCCGCTACCATCATGGATGTTACGCCGGAGATCAAGTACTACTTTGGCAAGGGCATAGCCGCAACCCTGGGGGTAATCGTGCGGTCTACACCCGTTATGAAGATAACAGCTCTGAAAAGCGCGACGTCACCGTCAACGTCGGCTTGTTCAAATCATTCTAAGGGGGATACACTGCATGAACAGCATACTGCGTCTACTCACCATCATCATCGGTCTGCCCCTGCTGGCAGGAATCTACGGCTGCAGCAGCGGCTCAACGGCCACCTCCGGTACAGCGGGTGCGGCCAAGGCCTCGGTGGCCATAACCTTTGTCAACGCACACAAAGCAGCAGTCAAGGCCTCAACCCTGCAAGAGTTGGGCATTGCCCAGCTGATTCTGGATATGATCCCGGCCAATGCCAGCAGCTTCAAGCCAGCATCCCTTGACCTGGTAACGGTCTACAACAGCGGCACCACCAGCACCACCATTGACAACCTGACCGACAACGAGACCTACCTGTTCCGGGTCATGGCCTTAGATAGTGCCAATAACTTCCTCTACGGCGGCCAGACCACGGTAGTGATTCAGGGCAGCACACCGGTCAGCCTCAGCTGCTACCAGTTTAGCGGGTTCAGCGCCGTAACCGGAACCTGGAACGGCATGGCCGATACCAGCGCAACCGTGTCAGGAACCGTGGGTAACGTGGCACCTCAACGGCTGTAGACAGTCAGGGCTATACCATCAGCGGATAATTTGTTCCTTCTCTAACAGCCGGCACCTATGAATACTTGCCCTTCTCAACAATAGCCGGTATGTCAGCAGGCAGCAGCATTGTGCTGGTCGGGTCGACCACCGGGTCAAGCATAAAAGGAACGTATAAAGTCATGCCTTCTAACACCAATGGGACATGGACATTGACAAAGAATGCTGCAGCTACCAGTTTCACCGTAACCCCCACTACCGGCGCTGGTGGCAGTATTAGTCCGGCCATACCCCAGACCGTCAACAACGGAGTAACAACTAGCTTTACCTTAATTCCCAATAGCGGATACGGCGTTGCCTCGGTGACGGGATGCGGCGGTACACTAAACGGTACCAGCTATACTACCGGGCCGATAAACTCTGACTGTACGATCACGGTCCTTTTATGCTCTAAATCCAGGTTCAGGATGCTGAATGTACTTCTTCGAATCTGTTCGTGATTAGCCGTATGTTTTGAGGATGGTGTTGATTCTTTGACCATGTACTTGCGGGGAGGCTTTCATCGGCCTCCCCGGTTTTTTGTGTGCGCCCGGCAGAGCGCACGGGGCGCATGTAACGGTAAACGAATCCGGGACAGATTTGTTGTTGTCTGGCGAGGATATTTTATCTGGAATTGTGGTGGCAATAGTGCTACCGTTACAGACATGAAAGTAGTTATTGATACAAATGTGTTTATTGGGGCCTGCCTTGGACAAGGTGCTTGTCGTGCTGTAATTGTCGCTTGTCTTGAAGAAAAATTGATTCCCCTGATGGGGGTGGCGTTATTTTCTGAGTATGAAGATGTTTTGAGCCGGGGTGATCTGTTTGTTCGCAGTCGCCTGGATGCTGCTGAGCGAAGTGAACTTTTGGATATATTTGTCGCTACGTGTTGCTGGACAAGGATTTATTACGGCTGGCGTCCCAATCTGCGGGATGAAGGGGATAATCATCTTGTTGAGCTGGCAGTTGCCGGTGGAGCGGAATATATTGTGACCCGCAACCTTCGCGACGTGGCTCGAATGGAATTGTTGTTTCCTGGCTTGAAAGCTGTATTTCCTGAAACAATACTTAAGGAGCTGGAATTATGAGCGCATTGACACTTCGTTTGCCGGATGAAAAATACCTGAGGTTAAAGGAGTTGGCGCATCAGCGTGGTCAGAGTGTAAATCGTTTGCTGGATGAGGTGACTACACTTCTGCTTGCCGAGTTTGATGCAGAGACCCGCTTTATGCTGCGAGCCAGACGAGGGGCGGGCAAAAAAGAACGTGGACTTGAATTGTTGGCGAAAACATAGTCCAATGGTCCCCAGCTTTGCCTGGTTGTCAAACGTCAAGGAAAATATGGGAAACGGGCATAGTTAGGCGTGCCTCAATGTACTGAGTTTTCATAAGAAACCCGTAAAAGACCTAAAGCCAAGCCAAGGAGGCCACCATGGGAATTCACGATACCCTGATTCTCGATCCACCTGTCGTTT
>CAZYMK010000019.1:0-2123 GCA_964648885.1 uncultured Geobacter sp.
GAACATCATGATCACCTGGTCTGTACCAGTTGTAATCTGATCATTGAGTTTGAGGATGAGACCATTGAGCAGCTGCAGCGTGATATTGCTACACGGCACGGGTTTGTGCTGACCTCCCACAAGATGCAGCTGTGCGGCTTGTGTCCTGCCTGCAGTAACGCGATCAGGCAGTCTGTCAGATGAAAATGTTTATCAGTGCAAGGATGATATAAAATGGTGAGTACACAGACAGGGTCACAAGACGCATCAACCATCCGCAAGGTTGCCCTGGTGGGTAATCCCAATGTGGGCAAGAGCGTGCTGTTTAACGCCCTGACCGGCAGTTATGTGACGGTCTCCAATTATCCCGGCACCTCGGTGGAGGTTTCACGGGGAAACGCTGTTATTGAGGGCACAACGTGGCAGGTGATTGATACCCCCGGCATGTATGCGGTGCATACCATTACGGAGGAGGAGCGGGTTGCCCGCGAGATTCTGCTGAATGAGAAGCCGGATGTGGTGCTGCATGTGCTGGATGCCCGCAATCTGGAGCGGATGCTGGCCATGACGGTGCAGTTGATTGAGGCGGGGCTGCCGGTGGTGCTGGTGGTAAATATCATGGACGAGGCCGAGCGGCTGGGGCTCTCCTTTGATCTGCCTCTGCTGCAGCAGCGCCTGGGGGTGCCGGTGATTGCTGCGGCCACTGCCCGCAAACGGGGACTTGACGAGATCAGGTCTGCCATTACCGGGCTGGGGCAGAGCTGCGGCCTGCCGATCAGCTACAGCAGGCTGCTGGAAAAGGATATTGACGAGGTGTCGCGGCTGATGCAGGGGCAGTATGTGCTTTCGCGCCGTGCGCTGGCACTGTTGCTGATGCAGGGTGATGAAGAGGTGGCCGCTCTGGTTGCCGGGGGTGAAGGTGAGCGGTATGCTGCGATTCAGCAGAAGGCAGGTGAGATTGCCTTTGAACGGCGGGGATCGTTTCATCTGGATCTTTCTCTGGAACGGAAGGAGCTGGTTACCCGGTTACTGCGGAATGTGATCAGTCTGCCGGATAAACGGCGGGAAACCTGGGGGAATCGGCTGTCACGCCTGGCGGTGCAGCCGCTGACCGGTGTTCCGCTGTTGTTATTGACCCTCTATTTTGGACTGTATCAGTTTGTGGGCGGTTTTGGTGCCGGTACCCTGGTGGATTTTCTGGAGGGTACGCTGTTTGAGGAATATTTTAATCCCTGGATCACCGGGCTGGTTACCGGATGGATTCCCTGGTGGTGGTTGCAGGAACTTCTGGTGGGTGAGTACGGCATTATTACGCTAGGTTTGCGCTATGCCGTCGGGATTATCCTGCCGATTGTGACGACGTTTTTTATCTTTTTCTCGCTGCTGGAAGATGGCGGCTACCTGCCGAGGCTGGCGCTGCTGGCTGACCGGGTGTTCAAGTGGTTTGGCATGTCAGGCCGGGCAGTGATTCCGATGGTGCTGGGATTAGGCTGCAGTACCATGGCAACCATGGTGACCCGCACCCTTGAAACGGTACGGGAACGGGTCATTGCCACCCTGCTGCTGGCGCTGGCTATCCCCTGCTCGGCCCAGCTGGGGGTGATCCTGGCCCTGCTGGCAAAGACGCCGGGGGCGCTGATGGTCTGGATCGGCTGTATGGTGTTGCTGCTGATGCTGGTGGGGATCCTGGCCGGTCGGCTGCTGCCCGGTGAGGCGCCGATGTTTTATATGGAGCTGCCGCCAATGCGGCTGCCGCAGCTTTCCAACGTGCTGACCAAGACCTACACCCGGCTGGTCTGGTATTTTCTGGAGATCCTGCCGCTGTTTATCCTGGCTTCAGTGCTGCTCTGGTTGGGTAAGATCACCAACAGCTTCGGCAAGCTGGTGCAGCTGATGACACCGCTCATGAACAGCATCGGGCTGCCAAGCGAGGCGTCAGTGGCGTTTATCTTCGGTTTCTTCCGTCGGGATTATGGTGCTGCCGGTCTGTATGATCTGCAGACTGCCGGGCTGCTCGATGGGCGCCAGCTGACCGTTGCAGCCGTTACCCTGACCTTGTTTATCCCCTGTGTGGCCCAGTTTCTGATGATGTATAAGGAGCGGGGCTGGAAGGTGTCGCTTGCCATTTTCTTTTTTGTCAGCGG
>CAZYMK010000019.1:2223-23740 GCA_964648885.1 uncultured Geobacter sp.
GGTCATGAGTTTGAAGAGTCTGAGGGAACCCAGCCCGGTTGCGGAGCCTGTGTGGGAGGATGCCACGGTATTCACTGTCCTCGCTGCGGGTATAAGAATTTACCGGAGCCTGCCTTGCTGAAACGGTTCAAGTCGCTGGTTCGGGGTACGGAAAAGGAGCGTCAGTCATGAAACTTTCTGAGAAGGCCGAAGATCTTCTTGAGCGGCTCTGGATTGAGGTAGAGGAAGAGGGAGGGGCATTCCTTGACCCCGAGACCCTGCAGCTGAAGCCCGATGATGAGCCGGTGCGGGAGTTGACCCGTAACGCCTTGGCCGAGTTGCGCAGCGGCATGCTCTACATCCGTCCCGAGGGGCGTGATGCCGGCAGGATGACGGTCAGACGTCACCGGCTGGCAGAACGGCTGATGATGGATGTGCTGAACCTGCGCGGTGAGACCGGTGAGTTAAAGGTCTGCCAGTTTGAGCACCTGTTGACTGAAGGGGTGGATACCAAGATCTGCACCATGCTGAATCATCCTACGACCTGCCCTCACGGTAAACCGATTCCGCCGGGGGACTGCTGCACTGAGGCGCGGATGAGCGGTGATCTGGGGGTGGTACCGCTGACAGAGTGCCGTTCCGGCCACGAGGGAGAAATTGCCTATATCCAGACCGATGACAGCAAGAAGATGCAGAAGCTGATGGCAATGGGGGTGCTGCCGGGCAACCGGATTGTGCTGGTGCAGTCCTTCCCTTCGTACATTTTCAGGGTTGGTTATTCCGAGTTTGCGATAGATACGGCCCTGGCAAAGGAGATCTTTGTGCGGCGGCTGCAGCAGTAGCAGCCTGCACCCTGCCGATTGACAAGGCCTGCCTGCGGGGGGTAGTATACCCGACCATTTTGAGTGAGGCTGAAAGGTGACTATGAAGATAATCGTACTTTTGGGCGACGGCATGTCCGATGAGCCCTGTGCTGAATTAGAGGGCAAGACACCGCTGCAGGCGGCCCATACCCCCAATATGGACAGGATGGCCCAGGCCGGTCTGGTAGGGCTGGCACAGACCGTACCGGCTGGTCTGCCCCCCGGTAGTGATGTGGCCAACCTGTCGGTGTTCGGCTACGACCCCCGCAGCTGCTATACCGGTCGCTCGCCCCTTGAGGCGGTCAGTATGGGGGTGGAGCTGGGGCCCAATGATGTGGCCTTCAGGATGAACCTGGTGACGCTGACCCCCCACAACAGCAGGGTCTATATGGAGGATTTCTCGGCCGGACATATCGGCAGCGAGGAATCACATCAGCTGATCAAAGCCCTGCAGGATCAATTGGGTACTGGGCAGTTTCAGTTCTATCCCGGAGTGGGTTACCGCCACCTGCTGGTCTGGCGTAATGGCAAGGATACCATGACGGCCACTCCCCCCCATGATATCAGCGGTAAAGAGGTGTTGGCGTATCTGCCGAAGGGGGAGGGGGCTGATGAGCTGATCAATCTGATGAACAGCTCCCAGATGGTGCTGCACAACCATCCGATCAACAAGCAGCGTGAAGCGCGTGAAGAGTTGCCTGCCACCTCGGTCTGGCTCTGGGGACACGGCAAGAGCCCGGTGCTGCAGCCGTACCGGGAGAAGTTCGGGCTCTCCGGCGCAGTGATCTCAGCAGTGGATCTGATGAAGGGGATCGGGCTGTGTGCCGGCCTTGAGGTGATCAACGTACCGGGGGCTACCGGTTATATTGATACCAACTACCAGGGCAAGGCCGATGCGGCACTTGCGGCACTGGAGCGGCTTGATTTTGTGTACCTGCATGTGGAGGCGCCGGATGAGGCATCCCACAGCGGCAGCCTGGAAAACAAGTTGAAGGCGATTGAAGACTTTGACCGTCTGGTGGTGGGGACGGTACTGGCTGGTGCTAACCGCTTTGATGACCTGCGGATACTCTGCTGTCCGGATCATCCCACACCGGTCAGGCTGAAGACCCATACCAGCGACCCGGTGCCGTTTGTTATCTACCGGCATGGTCAGCAGCTGGGGAACGGTGCCACTGCCTATGACGAGCAGCAGGCACGGGCCACCGGGCTGCTGCTGGAGCAGGGCAGTATGCTGATGGAGCGGCTGCTTAACTGATAGTTGAGCGAAGTGAGGTTGTAAAAACAGTACGGCACGGTGTCTGACAGGGACACCGTGCCTTTTTTTGTCAACAGGTGACGCGGTCGATCAGGAAGCGGGCAATACTGCGCCGGGCCGGCAGGTCAGGCAGGTGGCCCAGGGTAAACCAGCGGGCATCGTCGATCTCAACACCGTCCACCTGAATAGCACCAGAGGCGTATTCTGCAACAAAACCGACCATCAGTTGCGAGGGGAAGGGCCAGGCCTGGCTGGCCACATACTGTACGTTTTTAATGGTGATGCCGGTCTCTTCCCGTGCCTCGCGGATGGCACACTCTTCCAGGGATTCACCCACATCAAGAAAGCCCGCCACCAGGCTATAACGGCCCCTGGGCCACTCCGGCTTGCGTATCAGCAGCAGCTGATCATTGCGTTGGATCAGGACAATGGCGCAGGGGTGAATGGGCGGGTACTGTTCGGTGCTGCAGGCATCACAACGCTTGCCCCAGCTGTCCGGCAGCTGTGCAAGCGAGCCGCCGCACCGGGAGCAGAAGCGCCCCACCACCTGCCAGTGCAGCAGGTGCTTGGCAATCCCTGCCATGGTCATGATGTCGGCAGGGATCCGCTCCTGAAAGGCATTGAACGGTTCGGCTACAATCCCAGTCGGCAGCGGTTGATCTGCGGGTACGGACATTGTGCAGACCGGCATGCCGTTGAGTGCGGCAAAATGCAACGGAGTGCGTCCAAAACCGACCCAGTCAGGGATCGCACCTTCCGGCAGCGCAAGACCTGTTGGTGAATCAACCAGCAGCAGGTTGCCGCCCTGCAGCAGCAGCCAGAACGGATCACCGGCTTCTGTTAACGGCTGTGGTGAGGGATACAGGGTGAATCCGTCCGGTAAGGCCCTGCGGTTGAACGGCAGATTGACAGCCTCTGGATAGGTAGCGACCAATGGCCGGTCTGTTTTCTGCAGGTGCTGCTTGATGGCTGCAGTAGTGCCGGGCTGTTTGCAGGCAGCGCCGGAGAACGCGGAAGACATGGCGAGGTTCCTTTCATCAGGGGCATTCGGGATGGTGATAGCAGACCGGCGTAAAAGTTTACAGGGGAAAATGAGAAAAGAGACCGCTTAAGGCTTGACCTCGTTGTTAAAGCCCGTACAATCTGTCCATGCTGAAGAGCCTTTCACCTGTATCTCCCCGTAAGCGGAACCTGCTCCCCTGGTTGATCCGTGCCTGTGCCCTGGCAGTGCTGCTGTGGTACCTGCTGCTGTTGTATCTGCCGGCCGGTACCGCACTCAAGGTCTATGCCCTCACCATTCCGAAAGGTACGAGTTTCAAAGCTGTTGCTGCCGAGCTTGCACAGGCCGGTGTGATCCGCAGCAGTCTGCATCTGCGTATTGTTGCCCGGTTACGGGGCTTGGACCGGAGTATGCAGGCTGGTGACTACCGCCTGTCTGCAGCCATGCTTCCGTCAGAGATACTGCAAAAGGTGGCCAGCGGTTTGACCGATTCGTGCAAATTTACCCTGCCGGAGGGATATTCCATCTACCAGGCCGCTGAACTGCTGGAGCGGCAGGGGCTCTTTGGTCGTGAAGAGTTTCTTGATGCCTGCACTGATCCGCAACTGCTCAAAAAACTGCATATTCCGGCACGTTCAGTGGAAGGTTTTCTGTTTCCCGGCACCTATCAGGTCGGTTTCCAGATGTCGGAAGCTGATCTGATCAAGGAGATGGTGCGTGAGTTCAGGCATCGGACTGAACGGTTGAAGCCCCTGGTGGCAGCCTCAGGTTTGTCGCTGGAGCAGGTGGTGGCGCTGGCATCCATGGTTGAGCGGGAAGCGATGGTGACCGAGGAAAAACCGCTGATCGCTTCTGTGTTTCTGAACCGGCTCAAGGTGAGAATGCCGCTGCAAAGTGACCCCACTGCCGTGTATGGTGTCAAGGTCTTTGGCGGGGGGGTAACGAAGGAGGATTTGCAGCGTAAGAGTCCCTATAACACCTACCAGATTAAAGGGATTCCGCCGGGGCCGATCGGTAATCCCGGTTTTGATGCGCTGGTTGCCGTGCTTGAACCGGCCAAGACGGATTATTTTTACTTTGTGGCACGGAAGGATGGCACTCACCAGTTTTCACGAACACTGGCGGAGCATAATCAGGGGGTAAACCGGTTTTTGCGACGGGGTAAAAAGAAGTAGCCGGTCTGTGTCAGGGGATAAGCGGTGTCAGTCAGCGCTGATGCCGTCGGCATCTTCGATGATGATCTCCAGCTCGGCCAGAGCGATTTCTTTCAGGCCGAGTATCTGTGCTTCAGTGGTTGAGAAGAGGCTGATGGAGGGGTCAGCCGGCTGCAGGGATCGGCCCAGCTTCTTGCAAGCCTGGTTGGAGAGTCGTACCGCCACCAGCAGGATATTGCTCTGATCAAACGGTTCGCCATGGTGGTTACGGGCGATTTCGCAGTAAAAATCAGGAAAATTCCAGGCCTGCATCAGATTGAAACCAACCTCTTCATGCATGGCAGTGAGGATTTCGTTGATCAGCTGATCTGAGAAGAAGACCGTGGTCTCATGACTCTTGATGATGTCATCCAACACCTTCAGCAGTGCCAGACTGCCGATGTCATGCATCAGCCCACCCATGAATGCCTCGGCTGCCATGCCGGGGTAACCGGCCTTGCGGGTCATCCATTTGGCGCCTACGGCACAGGCTAGGGCGTGTCCCCAGAGCGCCTGCATCATGTTATTAAGGGTCGTGTTTGAAGAGTTGTAGAACTCAAACTGCGAGGCCAGCATTGCCATGTTGGCAATTTCCTGTGCCCCCAGCCTGATAATGGCATCCTTGATGGTAGCGATCTTGGTCAGGCCGGCATAGTAGGAAGAGTTTGCCACCTTGAGTACTCGGCCAGTCAGAGATTGGTCCTCGCCGATCAGTTCGGTCACATCGCTGATCTCAAAGCTGCGAGACGAGAGCAGTTGCTGCAGTTTGACCGCCACAGAGTGAAAGACCGGCAGTTCCTGCAGGTCCCCTGCCAGACGTTCCTGAATCAGATTGATCAGTGGCTTTTCAGTACTCATCGTGTTACCCCCAGCAGTCTGCGCAGTTCATGCAGTGGTCGCGGTTTTCCCAGTCGCGGCAGATCGGTGATAATTTCATTCAGTGAAACCAGCCCGTTGGCACCTTTGACCAATCCATCCTCCATCAAAGTCACCATGCCTGATGTCTCAATGCTGATCTTGCGGATATCGTACGAGCTTTTATGATCAAGGATGGCGTTTTTGACCATCTCATTCATAACCAGCAGCTCAAAGATCGCCACCCGACCGCGATAGCCGGTGAATCGACAGTTTTTGCAGCCCCGGCCCAGTCTGAAGTTAGCCCCCTGCAGATCGTGTGTGGTGATTCCCATTCGAGCAAGATCAAGGGGGGTGGGGGTGTACGGCTCCGCACACTCCGGGCAGACCTTGCGCAGCAGTCGTTGCGCCACGATGCAGACCACGGTGGAGGAGATCAGGAATGCCTCAATGTTCATGTTCAGAAGACGGATCAGGCCACCGATGGAGTCTTCAGTGTGGAAGGTGGTAAGTACCTTATGGCCGGTGAGTGCAGCCTGAATGGCGGTTTCAGCTGAAAACTGGTCGCGGATCTCTCCCAGCACGATCACATCTGGATCCTGACGAACAATATGCCGCAGGGTCTCCTCAAAAGTGACGCCGATCTTGGGGTTGATCGAGCATTGCGAGATGCCTTCGATCACGTACTCAACCGGGTCTTCAGCGGTGATAATGCTGGTGTTGATGTTGTTCAGATGACCGACACAGCCGTACAGGGTGGTGGTCTTGCCGGAACCGGTGGGGCCGGTAACGATCATGACACCGGTTGGAACCTCCAGGGCATCAAAGATGAAATGTTCCAGCATGCGGGGGGCCATGCCGATCTCTTTGATGTCCAGCACACTCCCCTTGTTGTTCAAGAGCCGCAGTACTACCTTCTCGCCATGGATGGTGATGAAAAACGACACGCGCAGGTCCAGGTTAAGGCCGTGTTTGCGGCTGGTGAACAGTATCCTGCCGTCCTGGTGGCGCCGTTTCTCGGCAATGTCTGCCTGCGCCATGACCTTGATCCGGGTGACCAACTGCGGGGCAATTTCCTTGGGGAAGTCCTTGTGGTGCGCCATGACGCCGTCGCGTCTGAAACGGACCCGCAGCCGGTCTTTGAGCGGTTCTATATGGATATCACTGACCTGGTCTTCAATGGCGTCTTCAAACAGCAGGTTGATCATGCCGATGATGGTGCTGTCATCGGCAGCCACGGTCTGTCCGGCGTGATCTATGGCAGAAAGGGCCTCTTTGAGCGATTTTTTTGAGCAGATGGCCGGTACATAGGTGCCCAGATGGGCACTGACTATGTCCCGTGCCCGTTGATCAAGGGGGTCAGCAAAGGTAACCACCAGCTGGTCACCTTTTTTGTAGAGCGGCAGCACATTGAACTGCTTGCAGACGTCAAGGGGGAGGCGGGCCAGCAGTGAGCGATCAATCCGCACAAAATCAGGATCAATCAGTGGGTAACCTAACTGATACGAGAGGGATTCAAGCAGTTTACGTTCTTCAATAAAACCGTTGTCAACCAGTACTTCACCCAGACGGCGCTGACCATTAGATTCCTTTTGAATTGCCAGGGCCTGTGTCAGGTCAGAGTCGCGCAGATAGCCCAGCTCTACCAGCAGGTCACCCAGACGTACGTTCAGCTGATACTTGCGCAGGGTGGTCTGCAACTGGTCCTGGGTGATCAACCCCAATTCCAGCAGGGTGTCAAGCATGGTCTGGGGGGTGGTGAGCTTGCTGTGGACCCGTACAGCGTACGCCAGCTGCTCATGGCTCAGTACCTGGTCCTTGAGCAGCAGCGTGGGAATAACACCGATCTTGACTTCAGCGGTTGGCTTGGCTGGAGGTGGTTGTTGAGCGATCATGGGGCGGAGTGTAGCTGCTTTCAGGAAAAAAGCAACTTTTTCTGTCCTGTGGAGGGCTGACACCGGCAAAGGTAAGACGATGGATCGGGCAGGGGCCATGTTGCTGCAGCGCACGCAGATGCAAGGCGCTGCCATAACCCTTATGCCGGGCAAAACCGTAGTCCGGAAACTGCTGATCGTACTGGAACATCAGGCGATCCCGGGTGACCTTGGCTATGATCGAGGCTGCAGCAATGGAGGCACTGCGACTGTCTCCCTGCTTGATGGTGGTCTGGGGCAGGGGGCTGGCAATGGTGGTGATACCGTCGATCAGCAGACAGTCCGGTTGCGGCTGTAATGACTGTACTGCGTTCAGCATGGCTTGCCGGGTTGCCTGCAGGATATTGATTGCATCAATGGTTGCGGCATCAACACTGCCGATACCAACGGCTACTGCCTGGTCCATGATCAGATCGAACAGCAGCTCTCGGCGGCGTTCTGACAGTTTTTTCGAATCATTGACGCCGGTGATGGCCCGGTCCGGGTGCAGGATGACAGCCGCAGCAACCACCGGCCCGGCAAGGGGGCCGCGACCGGCTTCGTCTATGCCCGCTACATGGCAAAAACCGCGCAGGGCTGCCTGACGTTCAAAGCTGTACAGGTCAGCAGGCTCTGTTATGAAAAGTGCAGATTGCATGGCACAAAAAAAGCCCCGCCAAGGCGGGGCTGAATTGATTTACGCTTCTGCTGCCACGTATTTTTTCTCGCGAATACGAGCAGCTTTGCCGCGCAGTTTACGCAGATAGTACAGCTTGGCACGGCGTACATGGCCACGGGTTACGATCTCGATCTTGTCCACGGTGGGGGAGTGCAGGGGGAATACCCGCTCAACGCCGATGCCATTGGAGATCTTGCGAACTGTAAAGGCCTCACGGATACCGCCCCCCTGACGGGAGATAACCACGCCCTGGTAGGCCTGGATCCGCTGTTTGTCACCTTCAACGATCTTGACGTGTACCTTGACCGTATCACCGGCTTTGAAGGCCGGAATATTCTTTTTCATCTGCTCAATTTCAATGATGTCGATAGTGTTCATGGTGCTGCTCCTCCTTGAAGATACCTTTTCAGGTTGCGTTAATTAATAAGGTGCGGACATCAGCCGATCAAGCATGATGGCCAGTGCTGAACGTACCGGCAAGTGATTGTACTCGCCTGGTCCGCGAATCGGTTCTAAAATGCAGTCAACCTGTTCAAACAGCTCATCGGTGAGGCCCCAGCCGGTACCCAGTAACAGCAGAAACTGCTCGTCAGACTGTTTCAGCCGCTCCCGAACTTTTTGAAAGCTGAGAGAACCGGGTCGCTCTGCTGCACCGGTTGCAATGGTAACCGGCCTTCTACCGGATTCCTGCTGCAGGTGGGTAACCGCTGCTGCCAGGTTTGCTGCTACCTTGACAATCGACAGAGCTTCACGCCGGTCCGGATTATAGGTGGCGCCCCAGCCGTTATCCCAGTGGTTGACCACTCGTTGCAGCAACTGCTGCTGCTCAAGCGAGGGGGTTACCAGGTAGTAGCGACTCAAGCCGAATGTGCGCGCAGTGCGGGCAATATCGTGGATGTCCAGGTTGGTAAAGGCCGTGGTCACCACCTGACGATGCTTGTTATAGACCGGGTGGTGCAAGAGAGCAACAGCCAGATTAGACATCAGCATAGCCATAATCGTGCAACAGGGCTCGATCCTTGTGCGACAGAGCTGCGTTGGTCAGCAGATCAGGCCGCTTGCGAGCGGTTCGAAGCAGCGATTGCTCCCGACGCCAGCGTGCGATTGCAGCATGATTACCGGAAAGCAGTATATCCGGTACCTTGTTCCCCTCAAACTCGGGTGGGCGCGTGTACTGCGGATATTCAAGCAGGCCGTCGCTGAAGGAGTCAAGCGTTGCTGACTCATCAGAACCAAGCACACCGGGAATCAGGCGGGTCACACAGTCAACTGTTACCATTGCCGCCAGTTCTCCGCCAGATAGGACATAGTCACCAATCGACAGCTCAATATCAACATACTGCTGCAAAACCCGCTCATCAACGCCTTCATAACGGCCACAGACAATGATCAATCCCGGTTTTGCAGCCAGTTCCTGGGCTCGATGCTGATCAAGAGGTCTGCCCTGGGGTGTCGTCAACACGCAATATGCTGTCGGGTTGTATGATTTTACTGCTGTGATGGCTGCAGCAAGCGGCTCCGGTTTCATAAGCATTCCGGCACCGCCACCGTAGGGCGCATCATCAACGGTACGATGTTTATCCAGACAGTAGTCGCGGATCTGGTGCAGTGTGATGCTGATCAGACCTTTGTCTTGACCCCTGCGAATGATGCTCTCATCAAATGGTCCCCGAAACATGTCCGGAAACAGGGTCAGGATGTCAAACCTCATAAATCAAGCAAGCCTTCCAGCGGGGTGATGATCATTTGTTGTGCTGACAGGTCAACGTTGCTGATCACACGGGCAATGGCCGGCAACAGGTATTCTCGACCGGTCTGGCGATTGCGCACCAGATAGACGTCGTTGGCGCCGGTCTCCATGATCTCGTCCAGGACTCCCAGCAGTTCACCGCTGTCAGTCACGACTGATAAACCGATCAGGTCCTGCCAGTAGTACTCGTCAGCGGCAGGTTCCGGCCACTGCTGCCGTGGTAGCAACAGTTCTGTGCCAATCAGGCTGCTCGCCTCATTGATGCTGTCATACCCTTCCAGCGTCAGCAGTATCTTGCCGCTGTGTTGTGCGGCCCGTTTAATCCTGACCGGCCTTCTGCTGCCGTCACTGCTTGCCAGCAGCGCCTGATCTGCAGCCAGAAGGCTTTCAAGATTGCCGGAATACGAGTGCAACCGCAGCTGGCCACGTATACCATGGGTGCCATTGATGCGACCCACGGCAATCAGGTTGCTGTCGCTAGTCGTCATTTATTCCACAATTTTCAGGATCGCCTTCTTGTTGTCCCGGGTTGAAACGGCGTTCAGTAAGGTTCTGATGGCCTTGGCCGTACGGCCTTCCTTACCGATGATCCGTCCCATGTCTTCCTTAGCCACGGATAGCTTGATAACCAGAGTGTCCTCCTCCATCTCTTCGGAGGTGATCACTTTGGAGGGGTCGTCGACAAGAGCCTGCGCGATGGTTTCGACAAGTGCTTTCATCTGGCGTACCTCTTCTGCTTGAAGTCCGGACAGGCCGGGTGGAACAAGAAGCGCTCTGGTCAGGCGTTCTGGGAAGCCTTCTCCAGAATGCCCTCACGCTTCAGCAGCTGACTGACCGTGTCAGTCGGTTGGGCCCCTTTGCCGAGCCACGCGATAACTTTATCCACATTCAGTTTGCAGACTGCAGGATTTTTGGTGGGATCGAAATAACCGACGTTCTCGATGAAACGGCCATCACGGCGTGAACGCTCATCGGCAATTACCACCTGATAAAAAGGGCGCTTCTTGGCGCCGTGACGCTGCAGTCTGATCTTTGTTGCCATGTTTGTTTCCTCCTGCGTTGATTGCTCAAGTAATGTTGTTAGTTTCGTAACGGTTCTGCGGCTTCCAGCTAGCGACCAAAGGGAAACATCCCCTTACCAAGACCGCCCAGGTTGCCCATGCCGGGCAGACCGCCCAGCCCCTTCATCATATTTTTAGGCCCCATCTTGCTGAACTGCTTCATCAGTTTCTGAGCCTCAGTAAAACGTTTCAGCAGCAGATTGATCTCTTGCACCGAGGTGCCGCTTCCTTTGGCAATCCGCAGACGACGGCTGCCGTTGATGATGCCGTGATCAGCCCGCTCGGCAGGTGTCATGGAGCGGATGATCGCCTCGATCCGCTTCATCTCCTTCTCACTGGGCTGCGCACCCTGCATCTGCTTCATCATCTTACCCATGCCCGGGATCATCCCCATCAGCGATTCCAGTGAACCCAGCTTTTTGAGCTGCTGCAGCTGGGCAAGGAAATCCTCCAGATCAAACTGATTCTTCTTGATCTTCTGAGTAAGCCGGGCCGCTTCTTGCTCATCAATGGCAGACTGGGCCTTTTCAACCAGCGTCAAGACATCGCCCATCCCCAATATGCGGGATACCAGACGATCGGGGTGGAACACCTCAAGGGCATCCAGCTTTTCTCCCAGTCCGACAAATTTTATCGGCGTACCGGTAACGGCTTTGATGGAAAGGGCTGCACCACCCTTGGCATCGCCGTCCAGCTTGCTGAGGATGACTCCGGTAATCCCGAGCCGGTCATTAAAACCACCGGCAACGGTCACCGCCTCCTGTCCGGTCATGGCATCGGCCACAAACAGGATCTCGCGGGGCTGGGCCGCCGCCTTGATCCGTTCAAGCTCTTCCATCAGGAAGTCGTCAATCTGGTGACGACCGGCAGTATCAAGCAGGACGGTGTCAAAGCCGTTCAACTCGGCATAGCGCATCGCAGCAGTGGTGATCTCGACCGGATCCTGATCAGCCCGGGAGTCAAATACATCAATGTTCAGCTGTCTGCCCACGGTCTTCAGCTGCTCGATCGCGGCTGGACGGTAGACGTCGGCAGGCACCAGCAGGGGACGCCGCTTCTGCTTGCGCAACCAACCGGCCAGCTTGCCGCAGGTGGTGGTCTTGCCGGC
Source organism: uncultured Geobacter sp. (assembly GCA_964648885.1). Lineage (GTDB taxonomy): Bacteria > Desulfobacterota > Desulfuromonadia > Geobacterales > Pseudopelobacteraceae > Trichlorobacter. The sequence goes on from CAZYMK010000019.1 coordinate 13,883, forward strand.
CCCCTGCAGGCCCACCAGCATCAGGCTTACCGGCGGTTTGGCCGCCAGATCGAGACCGCTGTGCTGTTCGCCTCCCATCAAGGCAACCAGTTCATCGTGAACTATCCGTACTACCTGCTGGCCGGGGGCAAGGCTTTGCAGGACTTCGGTGCCCACCGCCTTCTGACGTACGTTTTCGACGAACTCCTTGACCACCTTGAAGTTGACATCAGCTTCAAGCAGGGCAAGGCGCACTTCACGCAGCGCGTCTTTTATGTTCTCCTCGGTCATGACCCCTTGGCCACGGAGCTTTTTGAAGACCGATTCGAGTTTATCTGAAAGGTTATCGAACATTTATATAGGTCGGTACACTCTGGGCATCCTAAAAGGAAAAGACTATACTTATGGCCCGGTGGGTCTGTCAAGTACTATCTTTCTCTGCTGTTACAGCTTGATGACCGATTCGGCAGCCAGCAGCTGCTCCGCCGTGCTGAACATGTTGGTTGTCTTGCCAACAGCCAGTTCCTCCTTCTTGTGCAGGAAATCCAGGCAGACACCGCAGGCAAACAACTCTACCCCCAGCTCCTCAAGGCGTTGAAGCGGCGCAACAGTCTCGGCGCCGTTGGTGGCCAGCAGTACACCGGTATTCAGCAGCAGTATCCGGCCAGGTCGCTGTTCGGTTTCCAGCAGGGTGATGATGAAATTTTTCATCAGCAGACGTCCGAGCTCCTCGGGGCCATCTCCCAGGCGTTCGGAGGTGATCAACAGTATCCGGTCGCCGATTGCTGCCGGTTGTTGCTGCGGCGGCAGCTGAGAATCTGCAAAGGCACCTCGGGTAAGCAGCACTGACCAGCCGTCACTATCAGGCGTTTCCGTTGCCGTGTAACCGCGATTTTTTGCAAAACGGGATACATTTTCGCGAGGTGCGCCGTCGTCTACCAGCACACAGAGTCCGTCAGCTGATTCTTCAAGTCCTTTTTTGACGGCAAGCACCGGTGCGGGACAGGCCTGACCTCGGCAATCAATGGTCTTCATTGGTGTAGTCCTCCAGGGTGATAAACAGGTCGTTTTGTAATTGGCAGAGAAAGGCCGGTAACAGCTGTGCATCGCTCAAGAGGGTCATAACGGGTCCACGATCTTTCTCGTCAAAACGGATTGCCAGACCACAGTCAGCCTGAACAGCGCGGGGTGCCGGTATCAGCATGATCGGTTGCCCTTTCCCTTTCAGCAGCTCTTCTGCCTTGAGTACCCGGTGGGTAGAGTTGAATACGGCCAGGTACTGTCCTTCGGTAACCATTTGTTGCGCCATTGCTGCTCCAGTACGTGTCAAGATTGACAAGCTGATTTTAACTACTTACTATGCCGCAAAGAGGATACCCATGCAAGATGCATTTACTCTGGCCGGCGTGGTTGTTGCCGCCTTCCTGGTCAGCATACCCTGCGGCTATTTACGTCAGTCCTACCGGAAGTTTTCTCTTCCCTGGCTGTTTCTGGCCCATCTGCCGATTCCGTTGGTGGTGCATCTGCGCACCATGGCCGGTTTCAGCTGGAAGGTGATTCCGTTTACCTTACTGGCTGCTGTAGGGGGACAGGTGGTGGGCGGCTGGTACAAGCGGAGGCAGAAGCATGGCAGGAAAGCGCCCAAAAGGCAGCCCTGAGCGGATAGGTAGATTGCTGAACGCTACGGCCGGTTCAGCCCTGGCAGTCCGACTCAAGGATCTGGCGATCTGGCAGGAGTGGGAACGGGCGGTGGGACCTGCCATCGCAGCCCGGACCCGTCCACTCAGGATCTCGGGCGGGGTGTTGACGATACTGGTTGCCAGCGGCCCCTGGATGCAGCAGCTCAGCTTTATGAAGGCAGAGTTGTGTGCCAGAATCAACGGTCAACTGGGGGAAGAACGGGTCAGGGAGATCGTACTCAAATCTGGAAAGATTCAGCAGGAGCAGGAAAGAGAACAGGAGCCCCGTCGAGCAGCTCCGCCGCCGTTAAGCAGCCAACAGCAGCAATGGATCAGCAGCCATGTTGCTGAAGTCAAGGATCGGGAAATGGCGCTGTCGCTGCAGCAGTTGATGGAGGCCCACTACCGGCACCTCAAAACGTTGTCATGATCCCATCCGGTCCAGTAGTTCGCGCTGTTTGGCCAGGGTTCCGGACCCCCCCGCACTTTTTCTGATCAACGTAACGAGCCGTTCCTGATCCTCTTTCAGTATCTCAACAAAACGATGACCACAGACAACTCTCTCCAGTTCTTCATTCCGTTCGTGCCATACCAGTTCAGCTACAGCACAGACCGGCGGTTTGCTGTCCTGCAGATCGATCACGGCCAGTGCCAGGTGGCTTGGGTCGCCCGCTAATTCAAAACGGAAACCGCCGGCACTCAGATTCAGGTCGGTCTCGGTCAGCTTGAGACGCGGCGGGGTTGGTGCGTGCAGATCCTGGATCACCCGGCGCCACTCGCGTTGAAATGAGGCCAGTGATGATTTCTGGGGTACATACAGAAACGGCAGCTTCAGATCGATACGTGCCGTCTGTCGTCGTTGGTAGACCGAGAGCTCTCCCAGGGGACGCAGCCGCAGTTCTTCGGGCGAGACAAGCTCAATCAGCTCGGCCCGCAGCTGGACTCCCATCCCCAGGGCCTCGGTTGTCAGCTTGAACTGCATGCCGGGGCGCAGATCTCCCTGATCATTTGAGAAAAGACGGTAGGCTGTTTTCAGCAGGATGTGGGTATCGTTACAGAGCAGGACTCTGCCGGTGAACGAATTATAGACCGTGGTATCCCGTTCTTCCGAGATATTGATCAGGAAGACCTTCTGTTGTCGTCCAAAATATTTATCATAGTGCATGGGACAGCATCCGGTGTGCGTCTGTCACAAAAAAACATGTCGACAACGCGATTTCAGTCTTCCTCTTTGTCCTGGCGCAGACACTGTTCTGCGTCTTTTGGCAACTCCTTCACGTGCAGCAGCACTCAGCGAGTCAGCTTGCGGTAGGTAATACGATGGGGGCGGTCCGCTTCAGCCCCTAAACGTTTGCGTCGGTCTTCCTCGTATTCCGAATAATTGCCTTCAAACCAGACCACGCGGGAGTCGCCTTCAAAGGCCAGAATATGGGTGGCGATCCGGTCCAGAAACCAGCGGTCGTGCGAAATCACCACGGCACAGCCCCCAAAGCTCTCCAAGGCCTCTTCAAGCGCCCGCATGGTGTTGACATCCAGATCGTTGGTCGGTTCGTCCAGCAGCAACACGTTGGCGCCGCTTTTCAAAACCTTGGCCAGATGGACCCGGTTGCGCTCGCCTCCGGAGAGTATCCCCACCTTTTTTTGTTGATCGCCGCCGGTAAAGTTGAAACGTGCCACATAGGTGCGGGCATTGACGGTCTGTTTGCCCAGCTGGATCATCTCCTGGCCGTCGCTGATCTCTTCCCACAGCAGTCGATCGGGGTTCAGCGTGTCACGGCTCTGGTCAACATAGGCCACCTGAACGGTGTCTCCCACACGGATGCTGCCGGTATCAGGTTTTTCTGTACCGGTGATCATCCTGAACAGGGTGGTCTTGCCTGCGCCGTTGGGGCCGATTATGCCGACGATCCCGCCACGGGGCAGTTTGAAGTTCATGCCCTCAAACAGCAGTCGATCGCCAAAACCTTTACCTACGTTGTCTGCCTCAATAACAATGTCGCCCAGCCGTGGTCCCGGCGGAATAAACAGTTCCAGTTCCTTGGCGCGCTTGTCGTTTTCCTGCGAAGCCAATTCCTCGTACTTGCTTATCCGGGCCTGAGATTTGGCATGGCGGCCTTTGGGGGACATCCTGATCCACTCCAGCTCGCGCTGCAGGGTCTTCTGACGTTCACTCTCCTGCTTCTCTTCAACGGCCAGACGGCCCTGTTTCTGTTCCAGCCACGAGGAATAATTTCCCTTCCAGGGGATCCCTTCGCCCCGGTCCAGTTCCAGAATCCAGCCGGCCACGTTGTCCAGAAAGTAGCGGTCGTGGGTTACGGCGATAACGGTTCCGGAGTAAGCGTGGAGATGCTTCTCCAGCCAGGCCACGGTCTCGGCATCCAGGTGGTTGGTCGGCTCATCCAGCAGCAGGATGTCAGGCTTCTGCAGCAGCAGGCGGCAGAGGGCAACCCGGCGCTTTTCACCGCCTGACAGCACCTTGATTGGTGTGTCGCCCTCAGGGCAGCGCAGGGCATCCATGGCCAGTTCCAACCGGGAGTCAAGATCCCAGGCGTCCAGATGATCCAGCTTTTCCTGCAGCATTGCCTGGCGGTCGCACAGTTTTTCAAAGTCGGCGTCCGGCTCAGAAAATTTGTCGGTTATGCCGTTGAATTCAGCCAGCAGATCAACAATATCCTGGCAGCCCTCTTCAACAATCTGGCGTACCGTTTTGTTCTCATCCAGCTTCGGCTCCTGCTCAAGGTAGCCCACCGTGTAGCCGGGAGAGAGTACGGCCTGACCGTTGAATTCAGTATCAACACCTGCCATGATCTTGAGCAGCGTCGACTTTCCTGACCCGTTCAGGCCCAGCACGCCGATCTTGGCCCCGTAAAAGTAAGAGAGGGAAATATCCTTGATGATCGGCTTCTTGTCGTAAAACCTGGAAACCCGCATCATGCTGTAAATCACTTTTTTATCATCGACGCTCACGGACACAACCTCCAGACTTGTTTAATAAAGAGTGCTTATATTGCATGGTGAAGGCAGTCTGTCAATCATCTAGCAACCCGCATCCCTGCGTAATCTGTCGCAGTCTGCGGCTTTTTAGTGGTGTCGGCCTGATTTTATGCTATATGAAAAACTGTTTGGGTGCAGGGGGGTACCTCATCAGGTACGCTGTTGCAGTGGTAACCTTCTTTTTCTGCTGCTGCGGCTTGCGTATCCTGACGAGCCGGTTATACTTGCCCCGTTGTTATGGACAAAGGGAGTGTGCATGGCTTCGTATGAGCAGACATTTCTTGAGCAGCTGACCAACATCCACGGCGTTGATTTCGCAACCTGGCAGGGGTGGGAACAGCTGATGGCCTGGGTTAAACGTCAACCCTGGCGGGAGGAGTTTTTTGGCGGCGACAAGATTCCTGCGCGCCTGCTCTACCCTCAAACCCTGTGTGAGGAGCTGACCCGTTATCTGGGCGGGTAGGCAGCACCAACTGAAATCGTGTGTAATGCGCAGTATCAAATTAAGCAGGAGTGTGATTGATGAAGAAGCTGATAGGCATGGTTTTGGCAGTGGTGGTGTGTCTGGGGCCGTTGTCGGCAGGTGCTGCAGACAGCTTGTTCAGTAAGCTGGACACCGACCAGAGCGATCATCTCAGCCGTGATGAACTGCTGAAAAGCGATCTGGTCACGGTAAAAGGGGCCGATGGAAAAGATCGGGTGGTACATCGTGACATGGTCAAGGAAGGTCAGGCCGCAGCCCTGACAACCGAACAGAAGCACCAGCTGTTTGAATCGCTTGATAAGGACAAGAACAGTTATCTCAGCCGCAAAGAATGGAGCCGGGCATCTCCGGACGGCTTTATCCTCTGGAAATTTTAACAATCCGGAACTTTAACTGACAGCAAGGGGAGATACACAATGCAGATTAGCGCTATTCAGAAAGATGCAGCCGTTGTTGTGAGTCTGGTGGGCAGAATGGATGCCATGACCACTGTTGAGTTTGACCGTTGGTTTGCCGAACAGCTTGCCGGTGGAGCCACCAGATTCGTGCTGAATATGCAGGGCCTTGACTACATCAGCAGCGCCGGTTTGCGTTCACTGCTGGCGGCAGCCAAACAGCTGAAGGCCAAAAGCGGCACGCTGGCACTGTGTTGCCTGAGCGGTACCGTGGAAGAGGTCTTCCGGATGTCCGGCTTCCTGACGATCCTGTCATCCTATCCCACGGTTGATGAGGCCTGCGCCTCACTGACGTAATCTATTCTGCCATGCAAACGCCTGCCGGCACCTCTCTGATGATACGGCTGGGGATTACCGCACGTCTGGTGCTGGCCCTTACTGCGGCCTCGGCTGTTATCTTCGCAGTGGTGTTCTGGGTCAATTATCGCTACACCGCAGAAATGGTGGAGCGGCAGGTACAGGCCCATGCCCGTGACGTGGTGCAGGGCGCGGTACAGAGCATTGACGATGCACTGCGTGGTGTTGTTCGGGACCAGAAAAATCTGGTGGCCGCATTGGAACGGGTTCCACGACTGACCCCGGAAGGGGTGCGTAGTCTGGCGCGCAGTCATGTAGCTGTTAATGACGAAGTCTTCGGTTCCACCATTGCCTTTGAGGCAGCCCGTTCACCACTGGACGGCAAACCCTTTGCCCCCTACTACTTCAAGCGGCTCAATAACAGCATCGCCTATGCCAGCCTGGCGACCCCGGCCTACGACTATCCGGGCAAGGAGTGGTACCGGCAGCCCAAAGAGCTGAAGGCACCGGTCTGGAGCGAACCCTATTTTGATGAAGGGGGCGGAAATGTGGTGATGACCACCTATTCCGTCCCCTTTTATCGTCAAGTCAAGGGAGGGCCGCGTCTCTTTACCGGCATTGCCACTGCCGATGTCTCGATCGATTGGCTGGGGCGTCAGATAACGGGCCTTCGACTGTACAACAACGGTTATGCCGCCCTGTTTTCCCGCAAAGGGGTCTATCTGGCCCATCCTGATCGTGCCCTGGTGCTGAAGGAAAGCATCTTTACCGTGGCAGAGCAGCTGGGCAATCAGATGCTGCATGAGGTGGGCCGTGCCATTGGTCGCGGTGACAGCGGTTTTGTAAAAGGCCGTAACATCTACGGTACTGAAAGCTGGATCTATTACGCCCCGGTTCCTTCTACCGGTTGGTCGCTGGCGGTGGTCTTTCCGGCTGAGGCGATGCTGGCCGATGCTTACAGGGCCAGCCGGGCGATTGCCCTCTACTGCGTCGGCGGCTTCCTGCTGCTGTTGATCACCATTATCCTCACTGCCCGAACCGTCACCAGGCCGCTGGTCACCATGACCGGCGTGGTCAAGCAGGTGGCAGAAGGCCGACTGGAACTGCCATTACCGGTGCAGGCCGGTGGTGAGGTGGGTCAGCTGGCCCAGGCCTTTGTGCAGATGCAGCATGATCTGAAATCCTATATTGCACGCCTGACTGAAACAACCGCTGCCAAAGAGCGAATGGCCAGTGAGCTGGCCATTGCCCATGATCTGCAGATGGCCATGCTTCCCCCGCAACTGCCCCGGCTGCCTGCCCTGCAGCTCTCTGCACTCTGCCGACCTGCCCGTGAGGTAGGAGGCGATTTCTACGATGTTCGTCTGCTGGATGCTCATCGGCTCTTTTTTATCATTGGCGACGTCTCCGGCAAAGGGGTGCCGGCTGCCCTGTACATGGCGATTACGGTCAGTCTGGCCAGGGCGGTCATGCAGGGGGGGGTCAGCCCTGCCGAGGCGTTGATCCGCATCAACAATGAACTGTCGCGGGGCAATGATGCCTGCATGTTCGTCACGATCCTGTGTGGCGTCCTGGATCTTGCCAGTGGCCAGCTGCGTTACGCCAATGCCGGCCACAATCCGCCGGTGCTGTGCAAGGTTGGTCAGAAGCCGGGGTTCATGGAACTACAGCCCGGTCTGGCAGCCGGATGTCTGGATGACTATCAGTATGGTGAAGGCTTGCTTCATCTGGCGGTCGGCGATCTGCTGCTGCTCTACACCGACGGTGTGACCGAGGCGTTAAACCCTGATGGTGCTTTCTTTGGTGAAGAGCAGCTGCTGGCTGCCGTGGCTGAGGGCGGTCCGGCATCAGGTCTGGCCGATCTGTTGTTTGACCGTGTAGCTGCCTTTGCCGCTGGTGCGGCCCAGGCCGACGACATCACAATCCTTGCCATAAGCAGGACAACGACATGATGACACTGTGCACTTCCCTGCAGATCGGAACTCCTGCAGTACGCGGCGATGCCGCTGCCAAGGCAGCCGGTACAGAACGGTACGCTGCTGACCTGTACCCGCAAGACTGTCTCTGGGCCGGTGCGGTCCGTTCCAGCCTGGCCTGCGGGCGGATTATCAGCATTGATACCACGGCTGCAGCAGCATTACCCGGTGTGGTCAAGGTGCTTACCGCTGCCAACCTGACCGGCAGTAACCGCCAGGGAATCATCCACAAGGATATGCCGGTGCTGTGCGATGAGGTGGTGCGCTACTGCGGTGACCCGCTGGCCCTAGTGCTGGCAGAATCCAAAGAGGCGCTGCAGCGTGCCATTGCTGCGGTACAGCTGCAGCTTGACCCGCTGCCCGGTCTCTTTGATCTGGATGCAGCCCTGGCACCGGATGCACCGCTGATCCATGAAGACAAGCCCGGTAATTTGCTGGCCCAGGCCAGCATCTGCAAAGGCTCTGGCCTGGATGGTTTTAGCGAGTGTAGCGTGGTGGTTGAAGGCAGCTTCAGCACTCCGGTACAGGCCCACGCCTTTCTGGAGACCGAAAGTGGTGTGGCCCGCATAGAGGAGGATGGCGGCCTGCTGCTGGAGGTCTCCACCCAATCCCCCTTCCGGGATCGTTTCGAGATCAGCCATGCCTTAGGTCTCCCCTGGGGCAAGATCAGGATTGTGGCCCCTTCGCTGGGGGGCGGTTTTGGCGGCAAGGATGGCGCCACCGTACAGTGCCTGCTGGGTCTGGCAGCCCAACATGCCGACGGCCGCTGGGTACGGATGCAGTGGGATCGGGAAGAAAGCTTCAAGGCTGGCTACAAACGCCATGCCTGTAGGATGGAGTATAAACTGGGAGCTGCAGCAGACGGCACCCTGCAGGCGCTGCATGCCAGGCTCTGGTATGACACCGGCGCCTATGCCCATCTGGGGGCCGAGGTAATGGAACTGGGCATGGAACATGCCGGTGGCCCGTACCGCATTCCCCACACCCTGATTGAAGGCTGGTGCGTACACACCAACAACCCGGTGGCCGGAGCCATGCGGGCCTTTGGGGTCTGTCAGGCCAGCTTCGGCTTTGAATCCATGATGGATCTGCTGGCTGCCAGGCTGGGCATGGACCCGCTGGAACTGCGCCTGAAAAACGCCCTGGTCAGGGGGGATGAAAACTGCGCCGGTATGCGCTTGACCAGTTCAACCGGTATCACAACCTGCCTGGAACAGCTCCAACAGCATCCCTTCTGGCTGGAACGGGAACAATGGAAGGCAGCAGCACCAGCGTACAAACAGCGCGGCATTGGTCTGGCCTCGGTCTTTAATGCTGCCGGATACGGAGGCGGGGTGCGGGATGCTGCCACTGCCAAAATTGAGCTGACACCGGAAGGAACCTTTCTGGTGCATAACGCCGTAACCGACATGGGTCAGGGGAACTCGGCCGCCTTTCAGCAGATTGCCGGACATATCCTGTTCCAGGATGCCTCCCGTATTTCACTGAAACAGCCAGATACCCGCACTGCCTATCCCTCCGGCTCGTCCTCTGCCGGGCGCACCACCTACACCTATGGCAAGGCATTGATCACCGCAACCGAAGAACTGAAGTCCCGCCTGCTCAACTGGGCCGGTATGATCCTGTTTCTGCAGGATAATGAGGGACTGGAACTACAACCGGGCAGGGTGCTGCATCAGCCCAGCCAGAAAGAGGTCAGCCTTGTTGCACTGGCTGGCTACATGCAGCCGGAAGAACGGGTCTGTCTGGGCCAGTACGTGGCACCCACCTGCAAAGAGGTGCCTGACACCGCCAAAGGTTTCTTTATCGGTTTTCCCCATGTGATCTTTGGCTATGGCGCCCATCTGGTGCGTCTGGAGGTGGACAGCCTGACCGGCCAGATAACGGTCTGTGATTACCTGGCCGTGACTGACGGCGGCAGGGTGCTGAACCCCGCTATGGACTCTAGCAATAATAACCTGAACAATTGAGTTGTATTTTCAGATTTTCAGGCG
>CAZYMK010000020.1:0-10799 GCA_964648885.1 uncultured Geobacter sp.
TGGTTGCTGATCAGGGACAACGTCATTGAAGCGTTTGACGCTGGTGACGCGCCGGCTGACCTGCTGAGCCGTGAAGGGATGGTTCTGCACGAAGCACCGGATGGACTGCTGCTGCCGGGTCTGATCAATGCCCATACCCACGGCTGCACGGTTGGCCCGCTCTTTTCAAGCGGCTCCCGGCCGCTTACGTTGCAGCAGGCACTGAAAAACCTTGACCGCCATCTGCTGCAGGGTACAACAACCGTGATCAATCTCTGTGGTCTGGGTACTCCTGAAGAAACCACCCTGGTTACGGAGTGCCATCCGGTCAACCTCTGCACCGGTGCCTGCCAGCTACCCTCGGCTCTTGCTGCAGCCCGTCTGCTGGATGGAAAGGGCATGCAGCCGCAGCATGGTCTCTTGACAACAGAGAATCTGCTGGATAACGGGGCGGTTCTGATTGGTGAGGTTGGTAGTGGCGCTACCCTGGGCGGTGGTGTCAGCGATTACCTGTTGATTCCTGACGCCATCAAGCGCCTCTGTGGTGTTGAGCTGGACCGCGACCAGGCCGGCAGTATCAAAAAAACGGTGTACCAGGCCAGGGATGTTGCCCGAGAACAGCGGCTGAAAAAGCTTGAGGAACAGCTTGCCGCATTAAGTCTGGATCAGTCTATACCTCTTGAGCCGTGCCTGGATGCAATTGAAGAGATCGTGATCAGACCGCTGGGGATTGCGTTGCAGGGGTACGCGGAAGCTGCGCAACTGGGGGTTGAGACCGGTGTCCCGGTGGTGTTTCATCATGCGGCTCCCTCGGCAGCCAAGATTCTGGAGCTGGCGCAGCAGTATCAGGGCCCGCGGACATTTGTTGCGGCGCACAGCAATCACCCCAGTCTCTCGCTGCAGGAATGTCTCACCTATGCCCGTGAGTTGCGCTCAAACGGTGTAGTGATTGATATATCAACCCTGAACAGCCTGAACGGGTGGCGTCAGGATGCGATTGACAATACTGAAGCATTGGTGTCGGAAGGGCTGTCAGATACCATCTCTACTGATTACGGTGGTGGACGGTGGGACAGCATCCTGACATTGATCCAATTTCTCTGGAAACGAAAGCGGCTGAAACTTCCGGCTGGTATTGCCATGGCCACCGGCTGTGCAGCTGATCGGTATCCCCGTGCTGCCAAGAACCGGGGATACCTGAAAAAAGGGCATATCGCCGATTTGGCGCTGGTTGATTGCCAGAATGTCAGTATAGTGGAAAAGGTGTTTTGTGCAGGCACACTGGTTGTTGATGGCGGCTGGCGCTGCGGTAATCGCGGGTATAACGACAGGAGAGTAGACTGATATGAGTATGAATTCCCCGGAAGTAGCCGCCGATGCAGAACAGCCAGCACTCCGGACCGTATCATTTCTGATCGGTTTTGCCGTGTTTCTGGCCTATCTTGACGGTACCATCGTCAATGTCTCCTTGCCTGCCATGGCACAATCATTCGGGGTAGCCACATCGGAAGTTTCCTGGGTCGTTCTGATCTACATGCTGGTACAGGGATCAACGCTGCTGTTTTTTGGAAAGATAGCGGATATCTATGGTATGAAGCGCACCCTGATCTGGGGGATGGTGGTCTTTACGGTAGGGTCAGCCCTGTGCGGTCTGTCTCCCGGCCTTATGTTTCTGATCATAGCCCGTTTTTTACAAGGGATCGGTGGATCGATGCTGATTGTAACGGCCTTTGCCATGGTCCCGGCCTATTTTCCCAAACATCTGACCGGTGCTGCTTTCGGTATCATTACCACTTCGGCTGCGCTGGGCACCACCACCGGCGCACCGCTGGGGGGCTTTATTACCGAATGGTTTTCCTGGCCAGCCATCTTCATTATTAACGTGCCGCTGGGTATCATCGCTATTGTTACCGCCTGGAAGAAGATTCCGGCAGATACGGTCATACATCAGAAACGGCCCTGCCTTGATCTGGGTGGCGTGCTGCTTAGTTTTACTGCTGTTTTCAGTCTGTTGTTTGCGGTTAACATGAGTGATCGCTGGGGGTGGCAATCCCCGGCGATTATCGGGCCGGCCCTGCTGTTCTGCCTGCTGGTGCCGACCTTCATCTGGTTTGAGCGGCGTAGCCCGTCACCGTTAATCAACCTCAGCGTCTTTAAACGGCCGGTCTTTGTCTTTTCGTTAGTGTCAGGGGCAATTGCCTATGCCTTTCTGGCCGGCAACACCTTCCTGATGCCTTTTTATCTCTCAGGCATTAAGCAGTTCAGCGCTGATCAGGTTGGACTGTTACTGCTTTGCTATTCAATTCCGCTGATGCTGATTGGTCCGGTTGCCGGGCGGATCAATTCACTCTGGTTCTGTATTGCCGGTATGTCGTTGGCTGCACTGGCCTGTTTTCTGTTCGTAGGCTTTATTGACAGCCCCGGCCCCTGGGCCCCCGGGCTGTTTCTGCTGGCCATCGGATTGGCCTTCGGCCTGTTTAACGCCCCCAACAATGACCGGATCAAGAACTCGATACCAAAAGAGATGCAGGGAACTATCTTCAGTCTGGTACAGACCTTTGTGCGGTCATCAATGGCGCTGGGAGTTGCCTTTTTTTCAGCGGTCTATGCCTTTATCCTGCCTGACGCAACGCCCCACGCCAACGGCGCCGAGGCAGCAGCCTATCGCCTGCTGTCGCTCCAGGGCTACCAGGTTGCCTTTGTGATCTGCGGGCTGTTTTGTGTTGTTGCGCTGGTGTTAAATGTCCTGGCGTTGCGCCATCAGAAGAAACAGGCGTGATCTGACGGTTCACCCATCAGAACTTCACCCGTACCCCCAGGGTGCTGACCTGTATGTCGTCCAACAGTACCCCGCTGCCCTGCTTCAACGAGTAGATCCGGTGCTGCAGATACAGTTCGGTTGCGTACTTTTCAAAGGCCTGGACAACAGCACCCCCGATTGAATACCCGCGATCATCGGAGGCTGGTGTGTTGGCTGAGTGCGTATAGTCAATGCCAAAGGCGGTGTAGCCAAGGCTGGTGAACCTGGCGATCCAGCCCAGCTTGGCATACAGGTTGGCGCCATTCTTGGCTGTGTCATGTTTCTGGATACCGCCGGAAACCGTCAGGTTCAGGCCGCTGGCAACATGCAGCAGCGACAGGGAACCGTCGTAGAGCAGGCCGCTGCCGTTAATGCGGGGATTGGCAACCGCTGCCCCCCCGACAGCCCGGAAACCGTACCCCTCTCCCCCCCAGTACAGCGCCAGATCTGAACGCTGATCCGAAGCGATTGAACCGGCCAGGGTGAAACCTGCCAGGCTGGGGCTATCGTACCGCAGCCGTGAATGCCGTCCCAGGCCATCCCTGTTTCTGAAGGCATCCCTGAGCCGAATGGTGGTAAGGGCATCTGTGCCATCTTTTGAACGGAACAGCATCCCGCCGGCAATGTCATGGATACCGGAATACTGGACCAGATCAGTGAGGGAGATGTCCTGAAATGCCGTTCCTTTGGAGGCAGTATCTCCCTTGCCCAGTGACAGCTTGCCAAGCGTCTTGCTCTGCAGCGAGATTTCAGCCCAACGCTGGTTGAAATGATCGCCGGGGGCCTGATGTGTCTGTGACACCAGTGATGAATTATCCGGGCTGATTGCCACTTCAATCCTGGTCCCCAGCAACAAGTCATTCGTTATCTGTGCGCTGCCCACAAACCTGATCCGGCTGTTGCTGGCGTTGTTGTCAACATGGTACAGCTTGGCAGGTCTGCCGTCGCTCACCAGGTTAACTGCACGGTTAATCTGGCCGGAGATGGCAAGCCTGATCTTGTCGTTACCCGAAGTTACGGCAACAGGCGGGGGTGGCTGTACGGTTGCAGCCACCGGTTTCTCGGTGCCTGCCGTTGTCTGTGGGGCAGCAGGAGCGGGGGACTGCACGATCAGGGCCTTGAGCTGCTGCTGCAGGGCCTCTAGTTGCCGGGCTTGCTGCCTGATCTGTTCAGCCTGCTGTGACAATTGTTCCTGCTGCTGACGGAGGGTGTCCTGCATCTGCTGAAGGAGTTGGGGGGGCGTTGTAGCCGGTTGAGCCATGGCCGGAGGCGCGATGGTGGCAAGCAGGCCGGCCAGCGCTGCTGCAGGTAGCAGGCGTTGCACAGCTACAGCTCTTTCTTGCCGGATGTAATCCAGAAGATCAGTTTCTGCAACAGCTCAACCACATTGATCGGTTTGGCGATATGGTCGTTCATCCCGGCCTCAAGACAGAAGGTACGATCCCCTTCAGTAACAGCCCCGGTCAAGGCAATGATCGGAATAGCCATGCCGTTGGGCAACCTGCGGATCAGTCCGGTGGCCTGGATTCCGTCCATTTCGGGCATCTGCATATCCATCAACACAGCATCGAACTGCTGTTTCTTGAGCTGTTCCAGCGCGTCACCGCCGTGGCAGACCGCAGTGACCACCAGGCCTGCTTTTTCAAGCAGCTCCTGGACCACACAGCGGTTTACCTCACTGTCTTCCACCAACAGGATGGTTGCGCCGTGGATCGGTTGGGCGATCTCGTAAAGGGGGGCTGGCCGTTGGGCAACAACCTGAGACTGATCCGTCTCCTGCTGTACGCCAAGTTTAATGGTAAAGGAGAACGAGCTGCCCTTGTCTTTGGTGCTTGACAGGGTAATGGCCCCTCCCATCAGGTGAATCAGCTCTTGTGAGATGGTCAGCCCCAGGCCGGTGCCGCCATAGCGGTGTGCAATGCTGCTGTCGGCCTGCGTGAACGGCTGGAAGAGGTGTTGCGCGTCTTCAGCTGAGATGCCGATACCGGTGTCGGTCACCATGAAGCAGAGGGTTGCGTAATCACCGGAATGATTCACCTGTCTGATCTGCAGCACGATGCCGCCCCGGTTGGTAAACTTGACCGCGTTGCCTACCAGATTGTTCAGCACCTGCCCCAGCCTGAGCTGATCTCCGATCAGGCGCTGCGGTACTGCCGGGTCAATTTCAATGGCAAAGGTGAGCCCCTTTTCCTCTATTGCAAGCTGAAACAGGTCGGTCACCTGCTGTAGCAGTGTGCCAAGCGAGAACGGTTCCTGCAGCAGTTCAATCCGCTGTGCCTCGATCTTGGAAAAATCAAGGATATCGTTAATGATCTTCAACAGCGATTGCGAGGCTGTTTTCAGCCGTGTCAGATACCCCTGTTGCCGGTCGCTCAGCTCGGTCTCCAGTGTCAACTGGGCAAGTCCCACAATCGCATTCATGGGGGCACGAATTTCGTGGCTCATGTTTGCCAGGAAGCTGCTCTTTGTCCGGGTGGCAGCCTCGGCCTGCTCTTTGGCCTCAAGCAGTTCTTGCTTGTCTTTTTCAATTTGTTGCAGCTGTTTCAGGAGCTGTACGGTCAGCCCTAGAACCAGCAGTATGAAGACACCGCTTGTCAGGGCTGTGCGCATGGTTGATGCACGCCATTTGGCAAGCACATGGTTTTTGTTGAAGGACATGATAGCTACCACCGGGTAGCGATCCAGTACATGGTAGGAGGTAATCCGGGGCTCACCGAATACATTTGAACGTTTAGGATGATAGGTCTGGGTGGGGGATGCGGCTACCCGGGCCCTGAATGCGGCGTTTGTCTGCTTACCGGTTTCGTAGACGTCCGCAGGTTCGGGTGCCAGAGCCAGGTAATCCCCGGAAATGGTAGCCAGCGAATAGCGTGCGTTTCTGTCTGAGGTCAGGGTTGCATACAGGTTTTCAAAATAGCTGACATTAGTGCCGGATACGATGACACCTGCAAACTCGCCTGACGGGGTGTTGATACGGCGGGAGAGAGCAAAACGCCACGTGCCGTCAATTCTGGATTTGAAGGGTGGGGTGATGAACAGCCGGTCATCGCGGTGTTCCTTGTGGTAACGGTAGTATGCGCAGTCTGCTAGGTTTGTCTCACTGGCAGCAGTGTCTACTGAACTGACAGCCAAACGCCCTGTCGTATCAACCAGGGAGAGCGAGCTGATCTGGCGGGCAACCGTCGCCTTTGAGCGTAGCAGCTGACGCAGGTCCGCCTGCCCGAGTCTGTCAGGTCCGCCAGCCCTGTCAATCGCTCTGACGGTTTCCTGTATCAGCAGATCAACCTCCGAGAAGGTGCGTTCGGCATGTTCCTTCAAGGCGCGAGCGTAGCCCTGTGTCTGTATTTCTGCAGCATGGATGACGGCCTGCCGGTTGGTGTAGCTGTCCCAGGCAAGTATCGTCAGCAAGGTGCAGATGAGGAGCAGCACGCCGAGTATGATCCTTACGCGGAGTTGCTTGTGCCGGATCTGGTATCTGGCCTGCCCTGAGCTGTCTGTCATCTGGAAAGCTTCCTGTGGAAGTCGCATTTGTGCTTATTATTCAAGCACACATTCCTCATACCATGCACATTCTGTTAGTCAAGTTAAAGTGCGCGTCTTTGTTGGGTTTCGCTTGATACGTGATTTGTTGTACGTCAGGTTGTGCTTCAGTAGTCTTGTGGTATGCTCTTCAGTATACAGGTGGTACTCAAATGGTTTTTCGTAGCCATTTCTGCCAAAACAGCGAAGGAATGTCTGATGAAAGATAACAGTGTCACCCTGGTGACGATCAAGTGACGGAAGGGACAATCTCATGTCAAAAAACCATACGATTTCAGAGTATCTGCTGCAGCGGCTGCAGGAACTTGGCGTCAAGCACCTGTTCGGGGTGCCGGGTGATTATGTGCTGGATTTTCTGGATCAGGTGATTGAAAGCCCGCTTGCGTGGGTCGGCACCTGCAATGAGCTGAACGGCGGGTATGCTGCCGACGGCTATGCCCGGATGCACGGCCTTGGCGCTGCGGTGGTGACGTACGGTGTAGGGGGCTTCAGCGCCCTCAATGCCGTGGCCGGGGCCTTTGCCGAGATGGTGCCGCTGGTGCTGATCAGCGGCGCCCCGCCGCTCAAGAGACGTGCCGGAGGCGCGCTGGTGCATCATCTGGTGGCTGATTATGACCGGCAGCTGGAGATCTTCCGCAAGGTAACCATAGATGCGGCCCTGCTGGATGATCCAGTAACTGCTCCGGCCCTGATCGATCGGGTTCTGGTGAGCTGCGTGACCCGTAAACTGCCGGTCTACCTGGAGCTGCCAGCTGACCGGGCCCGTACGGTCTGCCAACCTCCTGTTGGACCGCTGTTGCTGCCGCAACGGGTCTCCAATCCGGAAAGCCTGGCTGCCTGCGTTGCAGCGATTGCCCAGCGGCTGAACGCAGCGCAGCACCCGGTGCTGCTGGCCGGTATCGAGGTGGCCCGCTTTGGTCTGGGGCCGGAGCTGCTGAGTCTGGTGGAGCAGGTGGAGTTGCCCTACGCGGTCATGCTCAGCAGTAAATCAGTGCTGCCGGAGCTGCATCCCCAGTTCATCGGCCTGTACCAGGGGGGCTGGAGCAGGCCGGAGGTGCAGCAGCAGGTGGAGCAGTCCGACTGTCTACTTTCGGTGGGTTCCTGGATGACCGACCTAGACACCGGTATCTTCAGCATCCAGCTTGATCCAGAGCGGATGATCGAGGTGGGGCGTGATACGGTGCGGGTGGGTGATCAGCTCTACACCGATCTGCAGCCGTCCGACCTGCTGCATGCTTTGAAACCGCTGCTGCGTGGTCGCTCCTACCTGGAATCCCACCCGGTGCGGCCACCGGTTCCTGCGGCCCCCTTTGTAGCGCAGCAAGGGGCTGTTGTGCTGACTGCTGCCCGGATGTACGCTGCTGTTGACAGTTTTCTGGATGACAGCATGATCCTGCTGGCAGAACCGGGGGATGCCTTCTGCGCTGCGCCGGAATTTATGATCGAAGAGGCGGAGCGGTTTGTGGTCCAGTCTTACTACTCTTCCATCGGGTTCTGTACCCCGGCGGCCCTGGGGGTGGGGCTGGCGCGGCCCAACCATCGCCCGGTGGTGCTGACTGGTGACGGCGCCTTCCAGATGACCGTCCAGGAGGTCTCTACCCTGCTGCGCCAGCGGATTCCGGCCATTATCCTGCTGATCAATAACGACGGCTACCTGGTGGAGCGGATGCTGCATGAAGACGGTCCGTATAACGATATCGTCATGTGGCGCTACAGCGGGCTGCCGGAGCTGTTTAATGGCGGCGGGGCCGGCAGTGGTGTGGCCGTAACGACCGAAGATGAGCTGCAGCAGGCGTTGCAGCGTGCCAAGGCAGAACCGGACAAGCTGCTGCTGATCGAGTGCCGCCTGGACAAGCTGGATGCCTGCGAGGGGCTGCAGCGTCTGGGTGCCACCATGCGCAAGGGGTGAGTTGCCTACAGGAAGGGTGTGAACAGTGAGCGAGCATACTGTCTTTGCAAAAAGGCTCAGTTGGTTTTTAGCGATACTTGCCGTGCCGGTAACGCTTATGATGGTCGGCATGATCACGCTGACCGTCGCATGGAGTAATTACGGTATACGCGGCGGGTGGCGTTTTGCTGATATCGTATTTTTAATCTGTGGTCTGATCTATCCCGTACTGGCAATGGTAGCTTTCAGAAAGGTTCGCAATCAGGCAGATCCACAATCGGTACTGCGGTGGTCTTTGCTACCGATTCCGGTCTTGTTGATACTTATGGTGTTACTGGTGAGATTCAGCGGGATGTTGGGATAACGGCCTGCGACAAGAGGCGAGTATGGACCCCAAAAGGCCATTTCTGAAAAAAGTTCTGGTGGGCGGCTACCTGCTCTGCGCATTGATCTATTTTGCCTTGAACGCTTACCGTATTACTGCAGACCCGACCAGGTACCGTCATACGCATCAGATCCAATCTCTGGTCCTGACAGGTGAATCACTGCTTTTTCCCTTCTTTCACACCTGTTATCACTACTTCGATAAAGATCAGGACAGGCACTCTTCCGGAGAAGGTTGCTGATGACCGGGAACAGCGAAACGCCCATCCCGCACCGGCAGATGCGTATGGCCATGCTGGTCAGTGCCTTGGCCATGTTCATGGCCAATCTGGATGTCAGCATTGTTAATATCGCCCTGCCGTCGCTGGCGCAGCTCTACCATACCGATGCCGCCGGTATCTCGGCAGTGGTGCTGGGGTATCTTTTGACCCTGACCGGTTTTCTGCTGGTGGCTGGGCGGCTTGCCGATGCCAAAAGCCCGGAGCGGATTCTCTGTATCGGCTTCTGGATCTTTATCATCACCTCGATTTTCTGCGCCCTGGCCCCCTCGCTGTTCTGGCTGACGGTCTTCCGTATCCTGCAGGGGATCGGCGGGGCACTGCTGTTTGCCACCTCATCGGTGATCGTGGTGCGCTACGTGCCGCCGGATCAGCGGGGGCGGGCCTACGGCCTGAACGGCCTGCTGGCCGGTACGGCAGTGGCCTTTGGTGCTCCGATCGGTGGTTTTCTGCTGCAGCACTGGGGTTGGCGCTGGATTTTTCTGATCAATATCCCGGTGGGCCTGGTGGCGTTGGGTCTGGCCCGCGCGGCCTTTATCCGCCGTCCTGCCCAGCCGCTTGCCGGTCTGGATCTGGCCGGGGCGGTCTACAGCTTCATCGCCCTGTCGGCCCTGCTGTATGGTCTGCACCGTGCTGACGATCATGGGTTTCTGGCAGTACCGGTGGTTGTACCCCTGCTGCTGGCCCTGCTCTTTCTGACCCTGTTTCTGTGGCAGGAGAGCCGCGCAGCAGTGCCGCTGCTGGATCTGGGACTGTTTCGCAATGCACGGCTCTCCGCAGCCCTGCTCGGCAACTTCTGCTACCTGATGCTGGTGGGGGGGCTCACCTTTGTGCTGCCGTTCTACCTGACCCATGCCCGTCAGCTCTCACCGTCTGATGCCGGTCTGATCATGATGATCTCTCCCGGCATCTCGATCATTGTCAGCCGGATATCCGGCAGCCTGTCCGACCGGATCGGCCCCCGTCCGGTCTGCATCGGCGCTGCCGTTGCCATGTTGCTTGCCTCTGGCGGCATCATTATCTTCGGCATTACTACCCCCTACCTCTGGATCGTGGCCCTGCTGGCCCTGCTGGGGGTGGGACGGGCCCTGTACGTGACCGCAGCCCTGACCATGATCATGTCTTTTTCCGAGCCGGGCAAGGAAGGGATGCTCTCTGCTGCCAAGGCGCTGATCCCCAACCTGGGGTCTGCCCTGGGGGTCAGCCTGTTTGCCCTGTTGTACAACGGACCACTTAACCAGGTGACGGAAACACCGGAGCTGGTGGTGAGCGGCTTCAGAACTGCCGCACTGGCAGGGCTGGCTGTGGCGGTGGTGCTGCTGGTGGCTGCAATCCGTTCCGATATGAAACGTCCTGGAGCGTAACCCCCCCTCCCTAACCCTCCCCCGCTGGGGGAGGGGATACAAGCCTCCACCCAGCGGGGGGAGGTTGGAGGGGGGCGAAGTTGTCAGTTTATGAAATGTAACAAATTGGAAATACGTTATCTCTGCGGTTCCCGTGGCTTTGCGTGAGTACCTGCTGTGTTACGGATAAAGGAGAGAACCATGCCTGACCTGTACCCTTTGAGTCACCCCCAGCAGCGGATCTTTCTGGTGCAGCAGCTTCACCCTGGTACGCCGGTCTGGAACGTGCCTTACGGGGTGCGGATGGCAGGGCCGCTGGATCAGGCTGCCCTGGCCCAGGCTGTTGACCTGATCGTGGCAGAGTTTGATGCCCTGCGGCTGCAGTTCACCGAAGAGGCAGGTGAAGTGCGTCAGTACCTGGTGGAGGCCGGACAGGGCTATCTGGATCTGGTGCAGCTGACTGACGAGAGCCTTGTGGGGTATGAAGCCTGGGCGCGCAGTTTTGTGACCGAACCGATCTGGTCCCAGGACGCGCCGCTGTTCCGTTTTGTTACTGCCCGGATTGGTGAGAGCGGCTGGGGCCTGAT
>CAZYMK010000020.1:10899-21332 GCA_964648885.1 uncultured Geobacter sp.
GGCTCGGTTGCTTCAAACCGTTATTCCTGCAGTGCGCCGCCGGAGCTTGCCCGACAGGTGGCACAGTTCTGCGAACAGCAGCGTACCAGCCCGTTCAGGCTGGTACTGGCAGCCCTGTACCTCTATCTGGCCCGGATCACCCGCAGCCGCGACCTGGTGATTGGCACTGCCTTTATGAACCGCGACTACCCCGGTATGGCAGAGATTGCCGGCATGTTTGTGGGTACCATCCCGATCCGGCTGGAGGTGGCGGCTGATGCCACGCTGTCAGGGGTGCTGCACCAGCTCAAAACGGCTCTGGACCTGTTGCGGGATCATCAGCAGTACCCTTACGACCTGCTGATCAACGACCTGCGGGAGCGGGATGGTCAGGCCCCGCAGCTGATCCAGATTACCATTGCCCAGGTGATGCGCAGCCAGCTGCCGGGCGGCGCCCGGTTGGAGTACCTCTGCCGCCGTTCCCATGCCGATCCTCTCACCCTCTATGTTTCCCACGGCAGGCCGGGAGAGCGGGAGGTGCCGCTAGAGCTGTTCTTTGACTACCAGACCGCCATTTTCAGTGAAGAGCGGATCCAGACCATGGCCGGGCACCTGTTTACCCTGCTGGAACTTACCCTGGCGCAGCCAGACCTGCCGCTGCCCCGGCTGAAGCTATTGGGAGAGACGGAACAGCGCAGGCTGCTGGTTGAGTTTAATGCCACGGAGGCGGTCTTTCCCGAAGGCACAACCCTGCACAGGCTGTTTGAGGAGCAGGTGCAGCGGACACCGGATAAAGCAGCTCTGGTGTTCCGGGATCAGACCATCAGCTATGCCGAGCTGAATGCACGGGCCAATGCCCTGGCGGGGCTGTTACAGGAGAGCGGAGCACAGCCGGATACGATTGTCGGTCTGTTGGTGGACCGCTCAGCGGAGATGATCATCGGTGCCCTGGGGATTCTCAAGTCAGGGGCCGGCTATGCGCCGATCGATCCCCAGTACCCGGATGACCGGATCAGCTACATGCTGGAGAACAGCCAGGCGCGCCTGTTGGTGACTCAGAGCCCGTACCTGGACCGGATGGCCGGGGATTTTCAGGTGATCAACCTTGACGACCGTTCCCGGCTTGCTGCAGGCGGTGATAACCCTGTCCCCCGGAGCGGGCCGGAGCATATTGCCTGCCTGATCTACACCTCCGGTTCCACCGGCAACCCCAAAGGGGTGATGCTGGAACACCGTGCCCTGGTGAATTTTGTTCATTGCATGCTGCGGGACCGGGGGCTTAACCAGGACGACAAGGTGGCCAAGCATTGCAGTTTCAGCTTTGATGTCTCGATCTTCGAAATCTACCCGACCCTGGCCTGCGGGGCCACGCTCTACATCGTGCCGGACGAAATCCGGCTCAACCTGGTGCCGCTCAATGACTACTACGAGCAGCAGGGGATCACCCGTGCCTTTTTCACCACCCAGCTGGGGGAGCAGTTTGTCGAGCTGTTTGACAATCGCTCCTTGAAGAGCCTCGATGTTGCCGGGGAAAAGCTGCGTTTCTTCCGCAAACGGGCTTATCAGCTGTTCAACGGCTACGGCCCCACCGAGGCCTCGGTTTACTGCACCCAGTTCCCGGTGGACCGGGAGTACGCCAACATCCCGATCGGCAGGCCGCTGGCTAACTACCGGATCTATATCCTGGATCAGCATGACAACCTGCAGCCGATCAATGCGCCGGGGGAGCTCTGCATTGCCGGGGTGGCCCTTGCACGGGGCTACTGGAACCTGCCGGACAAGACTGCAGCTGCCTTTGTACCCAATCCATTCGAGCCGGGTGAGCGGATGTACCGCACCGGTGACTTGGCCCGCTGGCTAGCGGACGGTACCCTGGAACACCTGGGCCGGATCGACCGCCAGCTCAAGATCAGGGGTTTCCGGATCGAGCCAGGGGAGATCGAGGCCGCAATCCTGAAGCTGAACGGTGTGCGGCAGTGCGCGGTACTGGATATCAGGGAGCCATCCGGACGGGTGGCGCTCTGCGCCTACCTGACCGCCGACCGGTCCCTTGATGCTGGTCGGCTGCGTGAGGAGCTGGGCAGTACCCTGCCTGAGTACATGCTGCCCCAGTATGCCCTGCAGCTGGAGGCGCTGCCCCTGACCGGTTCCGGCAAGATTGACCGCAAGGCCCTGCCCAGACCTGAGGTAGCGGCCCATGAGGAAGCCGCCTACACCGCTCCCCGCAGTGATCTTGAAAACCGGATGGCCGAGCTCTGGCAGGAAGTTCTGAAGATCCCTAAAGTCGGCATAGACGACAACTTCTTCACCATTGGCGGTCAGTCGCTCAAGGCAGCCTTTCTGCTGGCCCGGATGCAGAAACAGCTGGGGGTGCGGGTAGCCATGCAGGCGTTTTTCAAGAGCCCCACGGTCCGCCAGCTATGCGAGCAGGCTGGCACCGAGACGCTGGTTGAGTCTGAGCACCGCTTGTTGCCGCTGACCCCGGCTCCGGCTGCGGAGAGTTACCCCCTGACCCCGGCCCAGACCCAGCTGTTTGTCCTCTCCCGCATGGCTGGCATCGGCATCAGCTACAACGTGCCGGTCCGTCTGACCATTACCGGCCCCTTGGATACGGCCCGCCTGTCCCGGGCCCTGCAGCAGCTGGTTGACCGGCACCAGTCGCTCCGCACTGCCTTTGTGCTGGGGGATGACGGACAGCCGCGCCAGACCGTCCTGCAGGAGTTGCGTCTGGAACGTCGCTATCAGGAGGCTGATGAAGATGAGGTGGTTGGTCTGGCCCGGCAGTTTCTGCGCCCCTTTGACCTGGCCAGGCCGCCGCTGTTTCGTACCCAGCTGCTGCAGACCGGGCCTGAGCGCTTTCATCTGCTGCTGGACCTGCACCATATTGCCTGTGACGGTGTCTCCCAGGGGATCCTGCTGCATGAGCTGAATATCCTCTACAACGGTGGTACCCTGCCGCCTGCGTTGCTGCAGTACAAGGATTACGCGGTCTGGCTGCAACAGCAGCGGGAAACAGCAGCAGTCCTTGACCAGGGGCGCTTCTGGCACCAGCGGTTCAGTGAGCCTCAGCCCTGCGAGCTGCCGCTTGATCATCCCCGTCCGGCCTCGGCCTGCTTCAGCGGAGCTGACTACCGCTGGGTGCTGGAACGGGACCTGTACCGCGATCTGACCGCCCTGGCCACCACCACCGGCTACACCCTTCACAGTGTGCTGTTGGCCGGGCTGCATCTGCTGCTGTCCCGTTACTGCCGTCAGGAGGACATCATCACCGGCACCTCCATGGCAGGCCGTCTGCTGGATGAGGTGCACGACATGGTGGGAATGTTCGTGACCACCGTGCCGGTACGCAGCTTTCCCAGGCCGGAGATCAGCTTCCGTGACCTGGTGGCAGAGGTGGGGCAGACCATGCTGCTAACTCACCAGAACCTGGCCTATCCGCTGGAACGGCTCTACGAGTCTTTGGGGCTGCGGCGAGGGGCAGGACGACATCCGCTGTTTGATGTCAACCTTGTGCTGCAGAACATGGAGCTGGAGCTGATTACGGCTGATGCCCTGGTCTGCGAGCGCTACCCGATCCCCACCGGAACCTGCAAGTTCGATCTCTCTTTTGCAGCCAGTGAAGCGAACAACACCCTGGCCTTCAGGCTTGAGTACCGCAGTGACCTGTTTGAGCTGGGCACGGTACAGCGTCTGACAACCCAGTACATGGCCCTGTTGGGTGAGGTATGCCGCAACCCGGACCGACTGCTGAAAGAACTGGAGCTGATCACCCCTGACGAGCGTCGTCTCCTGCTGCAGCAGTTCAATCCGCAACCGGTAGCACCTCCTGCCTGGCAAACAGCAGTGGCTGCCGTGAACCGTCATATCGCAGAGCAGCCTGAGGCTGTGGCCCTGGTTGCCGAAGATGGCCGCTTGAGTTACGGCGAGCTGGGCCGTCGTTCCGATTGGTTGGCTTGGCAGTTGAAGGAGCAGGGGGCAGGGGAAGATCAGGTCGTGGCGATCATGGCTGACCGGTCGCTGCAGGTGGTGGTTGCCATGCTGGCCGTGCTCAAGGCCGGCGGTGCCTACACCGCAGTGGACCCCCGCTACCCGGCAGAGCGGATCCGGCTGATACTGGAAAATGCCGATCCCTGCCTGCTGCTGGGAACCGCAAGTGCCCTGGCCGGGGTGACGTCAGAGTTGTCCCGGATCGTGCTGGACCAGACGGTGCCGGACCAGCACGGTCAGAACCCTCTTCCCCTGCCTGATCCACGCCCTGACTCCCTGGCCTACCTGATCTATACCTCCGGCTCAACCGGCAGGCCCAAGGGGGTGATGGTGGAGCATCGCAACCTGGTCAATTTTCTGGGCTGGTATACCCGGCTGCATGATTTTACCCCGCAGGATCGCTGTGTCGCCTTTGCCTCGTTCAGCTTTGATGCCAGCGTGGCCCAGGTCTGGGCACCGCTGGTCTCGGGCGCTGCTCTGCATATCATCCCTGAGTCGCTGCGGCTGGCACCGGAGGAGCTGAACCGGTATTTTGAGGCAGAGGGGATCTGCCATGCCCATTTCCCGACCCAGTTTGCGGAGCAGTTCATGGCCCTGACCGACAACCGCTCGCTGAAGCGGATGGTGGTAGGGGGGGATGCCCTGCGCTCTTGGAAGAGCAGCGGCTTCAGGCTGGTGAACGAGTACGGCCCCAGCGAGACCACCGTGGCCTCCACTGCCCAGGTGGTGGACCGGCCGTTTACGCGGGTGCCGATCGGTTGTCCTGCCGACAACACCAGGGTCTACATTCTGGACAGCAACCTGCATCTGCAGCCGATCGGTGCACCGGGAGAGATCTGCATTGCCGGGGCAGGGGTGGCGCGAGGTTATTGCAACAACCCGGAACAGACTGCCGAGCGATTTGTGGCTGATCCGTTCGTAACAGGGGCACGGATGTACCGCACCGGTGATCTGGGACGCTGGCTGGCAGACGGCACCTTGGAGTTTCTGGGCCGGGTGGATTTCCAGGTCAAGATTCGCGGATTCAGGATCGAACCGGCCGAGATCGAGCAGGCCCTGCTGACCCTGCCGGGCATCAGTCGCGCCTTGGTGCTGGCCCGTGCCGATGAAGCAGGCAGCAGGTACCTCTGTAGCTACTACGAGGCAGGGCAGGAGCTGTCCCAGCCAGAGCTGAAACAGCAATTGGCAGCCCTGCTGCCGGAGTACATGATCCCCCAGGCCTTTGTGCATCTGCAGGCCTTCCCGATTAACCGTAACGGCAAGATTGACCGTGGTGCCCTGCCTGACCCGATCTTTAGCGCCCAGGAGCGGCTGCTGCCCAGAAACGAGGTTGAGCAGCGGATCATGGCGGTCTGGCAGAAGGTACTGCCCCAGTGGCAGGGGGGCGTGCTGGACAGTTTCTTTGAGGGCGGGGGGGACTCGCTCAAGGCCATTGCCCTGACTGCTGAACTGCAAAAGCAGTTTGAGGTACGGGTGGGGGATATCTTCAGTTATCCCACCATTGCCCAGCAGGCTGCCAACCTGAAGGCAGTGCAGGACAACCTGAAGAAACGGCTGCTGCAGCTGCAGGAGAGCCTGCAGGAGGCGGCCCGGCGCACCGCATCCCTGGCAGGCAACCCGGCCTGGCAGGCTGTACTTGAGCAGTATCATGGCCGGATAGCAGCGGATAAGCAGCTTGATCTTTCGCAGCAACGGCAGTACCGGCACCTGCTCCTGACCGGCGCCACCGGCTATCTGGGGGTCTATCTGCTGCGGGAGCTGATGCAGCACAGCGACTGCAAGGTAACGGCCCTGGTGCGGGGCCGTGATGATGCTGAGGCCCGGCAGCGCCTGCAGGAAAAGCTGGTCTGGTACTTTGGCAGCGGTATCCCCTGTGACTGGGAACAGCGACTGGAGGTGCTGGCTGCTGATCTGACCAAAGAGCGGGCAGGGCTGGCTGAGCCCCACTGGCAGCGCCTGGGTGAGCAGGTGGATGCCATTCTCCATAGCGCCGCCAATGTGCGCCATTATGGCCGCTATGAAGAGTTCTACGCCAGCAACACCCTGTCAACCAAGTACCTGCTGGAGCTGGCAACCATCGGCACCACTGCAGATTTCCACTACATCTCCACCACCTCCACTGGCCAGGGGGTAACCGAAGCCCCCTTTGCCCTCTACACCGAGTTTGATCTGGAGATTGGACAGAAGCCGGGCAACATCTATGTGCAGACCAAGCTGGAAGCGGAGCGGCTGGTGGTTGCTGCCCGCAGCCAGGGGCTCAACTGCTCTATCTACCGGGTGGGTAACATCTGCTTTGATTCCCACACCGGCCGGTTCCAGGACAACATCGAGGAAAACGGTTTCTTCCAGCAGGTCAGGTCATACGCCCTGTTGGGGGCAGCCCCGGATCAGGGGGACGAGCGCAACCTGACCTTTGTGGACCAGTGCGCCAGGGCTGTGATTACCCTGCTGGAACGGCCCGGCCTGACCAACCAGACCTTCCACCTCAGTAACCCGCACCGGGTGGCCCTGTCCAGCTTCCTGCAGGGTGAGGGGCTGGAACTGAACATCCAGGTGCTGGAGCTTTCCCGCTTTATTGATGTATTGGCAGAGCGGTTTGACCTGCCCCTGTTTAACGATGCTGCGGAGCGGTTGATGCTGCACCAGGGCTGGCTTGACCGTGATCCCACCCAGGTGCCGGTACCGCTGTCGATCAGAACCGAACGGACCGACCGGTTGCTTGAACAGCTCGGGTTTGCCTGGTCAACGCCTGAACCTGCAGCCATGCGCCGGATGGTGCTGCAGGGACTTGGCGAGCGGTTGCAGTTCCTGCGCAGCATGCCGGCCTGCAGTCTGCTTACGGATGCGGAGCTGGAGGAACTGGCCCTGGCCGGTCGACCGGTCTGGTACGGGGCAGGGGAGCCGGTGGTGTGGGAGGGGGAGCTGACCGAGCAGCTGTTTGCCCTGGTGGAAGGACATCTGGAGCTGTCGCGGCTGTCACGGGACGGCTGGTCCGGCACCATCAGGGTGGTGGGGCCGGGTGAACTTGTTGGTAAAGACCGGCTGCTGCATGGGTTGCCGTCGCCGGTCACGGCCGAGGTGCTGTTTGAAGGGGCGTATCTGCTGGCCTTTGATGCCCCACGACTTGAAAGGCTGCTGGCTACCTCACCGCGTCTTGCCCTGGGACTGGCCAAGCTGCTGAGCCATACCGTTAACCGGCTGGAGTCATTGTTTGTGAATCTGGCATGAACTGGTGCCTGACGCCGGAGCGGATCTCCTTCGGCAACGGCGCGCCGGAGTTGTTTCTGCTGCAGCTGCCAACGCTTACGGATGACCGGCTGGCTGTGCAGCTTGCTGCAGTCTGCTCTGCAGATCGCCTGGCATGGGCTGCTCGGTACCGGTTGCCGGATGACCGGCTGCGTTCCCTGGCCGCAGGCTGGCTGCTGCGTTATGCGCTGCATGCAGTGTTAGGCGGGTCTTTTGAAGAATTGAAAGAGCCGGGCGGCAGGTCATATCTGGCGGACCAGTCAGGCAGGTCAGACAGGTCAGACTTGTCTGACCTGCAGTTTTCTATTGCCCATAGTGGCTGTTGGGTTGCCTTTGTCCTGCACAGCAATCAGGTAGGCGTTGATCTTGAGCTGTTTCATGAACCTGAACCGGGGGTGCCGGAGTTGGTCATGACTACGTCGGAACTGGCCGACTATCAGGTGCTGGCAGATGCTGCGGAACGGCAGCACCGGTTCTGCAGCATCTGGACCCTGAAAGAGGCCTGGCTTAAGGCAATCGGTACCGGCCTGGACCGTTCACCAGCCTCATTTACTGTTGATCAGCTGTGCCGGTCATCGTCGGATCAGTGGCGCAGTACCAGCAACCTCCTGCCGGATGGATCAGGTCTGGTGAGCCTTTTCTGGCGACTGGTCTGATTGCAGAGTACCAAATGTCTGCTACAGTTGTTTCTGCAGTACTGATCCAAAGCAGCGAAGTAGGAGAGTGAAGCAATCATATCCCCCCTCCCAACCTCCCCCCGCTGGGTGGAGGAGTACCGACTGTTTTCCTTGCCATGAGAGAGAGGCGGTAGCAGCCTGTCTCCCTCCCCAGGAGGGGGAGGGCCGGGGAGGGGGATGTGGCAATACCTTGACGTAGGGTCGGAGGACCAATGAAAAAACCTGGTCTGGCAACATTGGTGATGATCGGCATGGCAGCCGGTATCCTGGCAGGCTGGCTGTTTGCCGGCAACGCCACCTTTATTGCCCTGGTGGAACCGCTGGGCACGATCTTTATCCGGATGTTCAAAATGATCATGGTGCCGATCGTGGTGGCCAGTCTGGTGGTGGGGGTGGCCGGTAGCGGCGAGGCCCACAGCTTTGGTCGGCTTGGTGTCAAAACCATCCTCTATTTTGAGGTGCTGACCACCGCAGCCATTATCATCGGCCTGTTGGCAGCCAATATCATCAGGCCCGGCGTGGGGGTAGAGCTGCCGACCGGGGGGAGCAACGTGGCGGCCGCCTTTGCAGAAAAGGCCCATGCCCACACACTGGCCGAGACCCTGATCAGCATCGTACCGACCAATATTGTTGATTCACTGGCCAAGGCTGACATGCTGGCCGTGATCTTCTTTTCGGTCATGTTCGGTCTGGCCCTGACCGCTGTGGGGGATAAGGCCGGTCCGGTGCTGGGACTGTTCAAAGGGGTTGCCGAGATCATGTTTAGAATGACGAACATGATTATGCGTTTTGCACCGGTGGGGGTGTTTGCCATGATCTCCCTGACCGTGGCCAAATTCGGCATTGCCACCATGCTGCCGCTGCTGAAACTGACGGCAACGGTCTACGGTGCCATGCTGCTGTTCGTGTTTCTGATGATCGGCCTGGTCTGCCGCTGGCTGGGAATCAGTCTCATGGGGCTTTTGCGCTCCATCCGTGATGAGCTCCTGCTGGCTTTTTCCACTGCCAGCAGCGAGACCGTGCTGCCCAGGATCATCGAGAAGGCTGGCAAGTGCGGAGCACCGCCCCACATTGCCTCCTTTGTCATCCCCACCGGCTACACCTTTAACCTGGACGGCAGCACCCTTTACCAGGCTCTGACTGCCCTGTTCATTGCCCAGATGTACGGCATCCACCTGACTCTGTTTCAGCAGCTGACCCTGGTGCTGACCCTGATGCTGACCTCCAAGGGGATCGCCGGGGTACCGGGTGCCTCCCTGGTGGTGCTGACCGCTACCCTGGGAGCGGTGGGACTGCCGATTGAGGGGATCAGCATCATCCTGGGGATCGACCGGATCCTGGACATGGGCCGCACCGTGGTCAACGTGATCGGCAACTACACTGCGGCCCTGGCCGTAGCCAAACTTGAAGGCAGTTTTAACCGGGATCAGGCCCTGCAGTTTCTGGGTGGGCCGGTACCGGCAACAGAAAAGGAGTGATCCAGATGAAAAAAATGTTGTGCAATGTAAAGACAATGGTGCTGGGTATGGTGGCGGTGGTGCTGCTGGGGGGCTGTGCCTCCGGCCCTGATCTGCGGGTGGGGATCGCACCCAGCTATCCGCCGCTGGCATTTATGCAGAACGGCAAGCTGGCCGGGGTGGAACCGGAACTGGCTGCCCGGCTGGGCAAGCAGCTGAATCGAGGCATCAGATTTGAGATCATGCCGTTTGACAGGCTGATACCCGGTCTGCAGGCCGACCGGATCGATCTGATCATGGCCGGGATGTCGGTGACCCCGGAGCGGCAGGCCCTGGTCAGTTTTACCGAGCCATACATGAAGATCGGCCAGATGCTGCTGATCAGGGAAAAGGATGTCACCCGCTTTCCCAGGGAACTGCATGAAAAGCAGTCCGGCGTGCGGATCGGGGTTGAACGGGGCACCACCGGCGAGCAGTACGCCCTGAACAGCTTTACCTGGAGTTCCCTGACCCACTTTGATACCACCGAGGCCGGCGTGCGGGCCCTGGAGCAGGGCTCCATCGACTGCTTTGTGCATGATGCCCCCACGGTCTGGCGTTTCAGTGCTGATCCGGCTACGCTGCGGCCGGGGCTGCTGGGGTTGTTTGAGCCACTGACCGACGAACCGCTGGCCTGGGCAGTACGTAAGAACGACACTGCTCTGCTGGCCCAGTTGAACACTGAGCTGGCGCAGATGCGGCAAAGCGGCTATCTGCAGGATCTGCTTGCCAAATGGATGCGTACCAGGGTGCGGGTGGGACTGCCGGGTAATCTGGAGGCAAAACACCTGAAAACAGTGGAGCAATAAACACAGAGACGCAGAGGACGCAGAGAAAATCAAAACAAATACAGGAAATTGTATTCAGCCTTCTGAATGGTGGCTCTGCACTGTTTCGGGTAAAGCAAGTTTCTGAAAAAACTTCTTGATTCCTCTGTGTTCTCTGTGCCTCTGTGTTTCAAATGCATGTTGAGGATGATTTTTGCGTTACAAACGTCCTTCCTGCCGCAGTCGGTTGACCTTTTCAAGAATGGCCGGCATCGCCTCCC
>CAZYMK010000021.1:0-21178 GCA_964648885.1 uncultured Geobacter sp.
CACCGTTCAACCACAGCAAAACCACGTGCCAGTGTCTGCAGGGGAGAAAGGGCATCCAGCCTCGCTGCTTCTTCTCCAAGTGAACGGCCACTGTACTCAAGCTGTTGCAGGGTTCGATACTGTATCTGCTCAGATAGATACTGCACCTGTTGCCGAAGACGGCTGATCTGCACAGCCGGATGCAGGCTCCCCAAGCGCTGTTCTGAAAGAAACAGCTGCTCCCTGCGTCGTGTCAACAGATTACACATACCAAACGTAAGCCGCGCTGTGAGATCATCAACTCGCTGGGCCTGATAACCCAATAAACGTAAAGGATCATGCAGCGCGCGCCGCAGCCCTTCCAGATGCCGTAGCTGGAGTTGAAGCCAGCCCTGTACACTCTGGTACAGTCGATGTTCCAGCGTGGCTACAAATTTTTTCAGTTCCTCCCGGGCAATCGTTACCAGTTCTGCCGCAGCCGAAGGAGTAGGCGCACGCAGATCTGCTGTAAAATCACAGATGGTCCAGTCTGTCTCATGCCCTACAGCAGAAATAACCGGTATCCCTGAACGATACACTGCCCGCGCCACTGACTCTTCGTTAAAAGCCCACAGGTCTTCCAGAGAGCCGCCTCCGCGTCCCACAATAATCACATCAGCAGCCTGCAAGCGGTTCAGATCATCAAGGGCAGCGGCAATTTCGTCTGCAGCCCCCTCTCCCTGTACTCGTACCGGATAGAGTAACAGCTCCACACCGGCATGGCGTCTACCCAGCACATTCAGAATGTCATGAATGGCTGCACCAGTGGCCGAAGTAACCACGGCAACCCGCTGAGGCATGCTTGGTAGCGGGCGTTTACGAGCAACGGCAAACAGGCCCTCCCCTGCCAGTCGTTCTTTCATCTGGATGAAAGCAGCCTGCAAGGCGCCAAGCCCCTTGGGTTCGGCATACTCAACAAGCAACTGGTAATCTCCGCGCTGGTCATAGACCGAAAGACGGCCGCGTACAATCAGCGCCATACCCTCGTTCGGCTTGAATCGCAGTGCCTTGACACTACTGCGGAACATGACGCACCGCAACATGGCACAACTGTCCTTGAGGGTAAAATAGAGATGCCCTGACGATGGCTGGGCCAGGTTGGAGAGTTCACCTTCTACCCAGACCTTGCAGAAGTTGTCCTCTAGTAGATCCTTTACCAGTCCGGTCAGACGACTGACCGTAAGGATGGTCTGTTCAGCAAAAATATTCATGGCAAAAAACCGTACCACAAGGCCGCGTTCCGGTCAAACCGGGGTTGACCCTGACGAACTCTTTCCGTATGATGCGCGCCATGAACCATTTTCCCTATGTACTGACCATCTCATCTGAAAAAGGTGGCGTCGGTAAGACTACTCTGGCAACCAATCTGGCTATTTACCTGAAGGCTATGCAGGAAGATCTGCAGGTTACCATTATGTCTTTCGACAATCACTTTACAGTTGACCGTATGTTTGAACTGAGCGGCCAGCAATCCCACGGTACCGTAGCAGATTTTATGAACGGTGGTCGCGGTGCTGATCTGCTGCACCAGGGACAATACGGTGTCAACTACCTGCCGTCAGCCCATAACCTGCCTGATATGTACAAAGATTTCAAAGGGCCGATGGTGTTGTGCCGGATGATGGCCGAATCCGGAATTTCCGGTATCGTCATTCTCGATACCAGGCCAGACCTGAATATTCTGACCCAAAATGCCCTCTATGCAGCGGATCGGGTCCTGATACCGGTCAAAGACATGCCAAGTCTTGAAAACTGCAAACATATCTTCGCCTTGTTTGATCAAAGGGGCATTGACAAAAAGAGCTTGGCCCTGATCCCGTGTCTGATTGATAACCGGATAAAATATGACGGAATGTTCAAGGATCAGCGCACCCTGCTGCGGGCTTTTGCCATCAACCGCGGCTACCGCTGCATGGACACCTACATTGCCAAAAGCCCCAAGGTTGAGAGCCTGAACACAAATCCAGACGGCAAGATATATCCCATACTCAGCCATGCCCGCGAAACCGAGGTACACAGCCAGTTTACCGAGCTTGCAAACGATGTACTGTCAGGCTACCACCAGACAACCGAACCACGGGCCTACCTTTACTATCAATGGCTGAATGAACAGGAAGGGCGTCGCAAAGAGGCCTATCTGGCGAGACTGGAGGGGATTCTCCCCCACTGCGTAATCTGTGGCAATCTGCATGAAGGAATTGGTAACAAGGGATTTTATTTTGAGACATCCGATCGCACCTCACGCGGTTTTCTGCACAGTGACTGCTTTGTCGGTATGCTCTGTTCAATTCTCTATGACCTGCATCCCCGCTCAGACTTGTACCAGCTCTCGTTACAGGTCATCAGAGAAAGCGCCGGTACCTCAGTTGCGCTGTTCAGACCTATGCGGAATCATGAATCAGACACCTACCGTCTGCTGTTTCAGCAGCTGGATCAAAGTGGCACCATCTTGCTTGAGCGGGAAATCTCACTGGATGGTTTTTTTGAGGGGGTTTTCGACGGGATCCGTGACAGGCTGTTCCTGCTGCTGAACGAGTCTATGACTGGCTATGACGGCAGTTTACGCTCAAGCTGGCTGGCGGTACACCCTGTTGATGAAGAACGCCCGGAACAGATACTGCAGGACCAGCCCTACCGCAAGCTCCAGGAACTCCACCGTCAGGTGGCAGAAATGACCACGACCTGAAACAGGCATATCACGCAAGGCAGACCAACCACCATGACCAATCTGATTACTGCGGCAGGCCTGCAGCGTCTGCAGGAAGAATTCGATTATCTCTGGCGCATTGAGCGTCCCAAGGTTGTACAGGGGGTAGCCGATGCAGCTGCTGAAGGGGATCGTTCTGAAAATGCTGAATATATCTACGGTAAAAAACGTCTACGCGAGATAGACCGTAAACTCAAGCAACTTGGTTCACGACTGAAGGTGTTGAAAATAGCCCCGCCGCTACCGGCAAATCCACGCCAGGCCTGCTTTGGTTGTGTCGTGTCGTATGAAGATGACGAAGGGAACCAGTACCGCTACCAACTGGGCGGGCCGGACGAGTTTGACGTGAAACAAGGGATTATCAGCATAGATTCGCCGGTGGGGCAGGCACTGCTGCATAAACAAGTTGATGATGAGGTAGTTATTAAACGGCCCGGTGGTGAACTGACAGTGTACATTACCGCCATCAGTGTGCCAGGCTGCTGACCGGCACCAGGGTAATCCCCTGTTTCTGCAGCTCGGGTAATGTCTTGGCAAGCACCTCAAGAGTCATCGGGTGAGGATGCCCGATGGCAACTGCGTAGCCTAACTTCCGGGCCCTGGCAACCGCCTGTTCAAGCTGCCCTCTGATATAGCTTTCCTGCTGTTCATTGTCCAGAAACACATGCCTGCGCACATGGCGCATCTGTAACGCAGCAGCAACCTTCAGGCCAGTTGTCTGGGGTGTGGTAATGCTGTCCAGAAAAAACAGACCCCGTTCCTGCAGTACTTCCAGAACAACCTGCATCTTGTGCCTTTGCTCAGTAAAACCTGAGCCCATGTGGTTATTTGCACCTACAGCGCCAGGCAGTTGCTGCAGATAGCCCAACACCCTGCTACGAATCTCGTCATCGCTCTGGGCAAGCAGCAGTCCGTTCTCCTCAAGCCTTCTACGCGGATACTCCCTGGACTGCATCGGCATATGCACCAGAATTTCCAGGCCATTCTGCGTTGCGTATTCAGCTACGGCACGATCGTGACGCAGGCCTGGAATAATCGCAAAGGTAATTGGTACGCCGATGGAGACCAAGGCTTGGGCTTCCTGCAGTGAGCTGCCCATATCGTCGATTACTATGGCCAAAGCTGCCTTGCCTGTCACGCCTGGGCGAGGTTTGGGAGGTGGAAGGCGCTCAGGAGCAAGGTCTCCGGTATAATACGGTTCCTGTCGAGCAGGGGGAATTACTTCAACTTGCTGCGGAGAGATCGGTACCAGAGCCGAGGAGGTCGGACGCTGAGGCGCGCTTGACAAGGGTGTCTGCTGGGTTGATTGTGTCTGTTGCACTGCAGACAGGCTGTTTTTTGCATCAAGGGTCTGTTTGACAAAATAACCGATTACCAGTACCAGACAGATGGTCACAATGAGAGCGGCAAGGACAAAACTGCCCTTGCCGCTCTTTTTATACCTGTTTGTACGGGGTTTCGTATTGCGTGTGACCACCTAGTGCTTCTCCGCTCCCATACGTTTCAGAATATCCCATCCCTTTAACAGGTCCAGTGCCCGAATCAGTTGATAGTCACTCTTCAGGGGGTCAACAGCTTTTACAGCTTCAGGGGCATCCTTATTGGTTTCTTTTTCCTTTGGCTGCTCTTTTTTCTCTTCAGATTTCTTGCCTTCATCCGTGTTTTCAAAATGGTTCTCAAGGTCTTTTTCACGAACAAACATGGCATCACGCTTGGAACTCTGCTTGGGAAGCTCCAGCTGCTCCACGGTAATATCAGGTGTAATCCCCTTAGCCTGGATCGACCGTCCGCTTGGCGTATAATATCGGGCGGTGGTCAGCCGGAGCCCTGAATCATCGGAGAGCGGAATAATCGTCTGTACCGAGCCTTTACCAAAACTCTGGGTGCCCATCACCACGGCCCGCTTGTGATCCTGCAGCGCGCCGGCTACGATCTCCGATGCACTGGCGCTGCCGCCATTTATCAATACCACGATCGGATAGCCAGGTTCCTTGGAGCGTGAAGTCGCCGTGAACTGCATACGGGCATCCTTGTCACGGCCCTCGGTATAGACGATCAGCTTGCCGCTTTCAACGAAGTGATCAGATACCCGTACAGCCTGATCTAGTAATCCGCCGGGGTCATTGCGCAGATCAAGCACCAGGCCATCGAGCTGTTTGCCTTTGTTCTCTTCTTGTAATGTCTTGAGTGCTTTGGTCACATCTTCGTCAGTACGCTCTTGAAACTGGGCTATTCTGATATAGCCGTAACCATTTTCCAGCATGCGGAATCGAACGCTCTTCACCTGAATGACATCCCTGATCAGCGGGAACTCTTTGGGACGTTCAAAGCCATCACGCATTATGGTGAGGACAACTTTGGAACCTTTGGGTCCGCGCATCCGCTTGACTGATTCGGTAATACTCAAATCCTTGGTAAAACGGTCATCAATCTTGAGAATCTGGTCGCCGGCCTTGATCCCGGCACGTTGAGCCGGTGTATCCTCAATGGGAGAAATGACGGTCAGTATCCCGTCTTTCATGCTGATTTCTATTCCCAGACCACCAAAAGCCCCTTTGGTCTCAACCTTCAACTCCTTGAAGGTGTCAGGGGTCATGAAAGAGCTGTGAGGATCAAGGGCTGTCAGCATGCCGTTAATGGCGCCATAGATCAGCTTTTTTGAGTCAACCTCCTCAACATAGCTCTTCTTGACAATGGTCATGACATCGGTCAGGAGGCCGATGTACTCGTACTCCTTGCTGCCTCCCTTGGCATCACACCGTTTTTGGGTGCTGATGCCGATAAAGACAACCAGTGCCACCACAACTGCCGCAAATCCAAAGGCTATTTTTTTACTACTGCGAGATTTCAGCATGAAACATTTCCTCCATCAGGGGTCACCAACCTGCAACATCTGTCTATACAACGAAAGCACATGGAAAACGAGTGATTTTTCAACGAACCCATCCGGACGGATCAACCGGCTTTCCCCGGTGCCGAATCTCAAAATACAGGGCCGGCCCTTTGGCTGAATCAACATCACCAACCACAGCCACGGCCTCACCTTTGTCAACCTCTGACCCGGCCTTGCGCAGTATACGGGAACTGTAGGCGTACAGACTGAAGTACCCGCCGCCATGATCAATGATCACCATGTTGCCGTATCCTTTAAAGTAGTCGGCAAACACGACGGTACCTTCATAGATGGTACGGATTTCTGTGCCAAGGGCTGCAGAGATTACAATGCCTTTGCTGAAGGTATAGGAGTTAAACTCCGGATGTTTGTGTTTGCCAAAGGTTTCAATGATGTTACCCCTGACCGGCATCTGCATCCGCCCTTTCTGTGAGGCGAAGCCACGATCCGGCACCGGCGGCAACTCGGGCAACGGCTTGCGTTTGGCAGCAGGGTCCCGCTTTTCAGCAGCCTTTCTTCGGCTCAACTCCTCCAGTCGGTTGATCATGGTCTGCAACCGTGCAGCATTGGCCTGTAGCTCTTTCAATGATGCTTCATGGCCTTGACGATCCTGCCGCACCTTGCTCAGGTAACCGGTTTTTTTAAGTCGGTCCTGCTCAATCTCTCTTTTTTTAGAGGCAATACTGCCCTTAAGGCGCTCCTTACGACTGGCTTCCTGCTCAAGCCGCTGTTTAAGCTGATGTAATTCATCAATTTTTTTATGGTACTCCGCGAAAATCTTCTTGTCCTGCTCAAGTATCGAGCGCATGTAACGGATATTCTCAGCCATCTGAGGAAAGCTCTCGGCTGAAAAGAACATCCGCACGGCACCCAGTTCACCAGCCTTGTACAGAGATACCAGCCGACGTTCGATCAAGAGCTGTTTTTGCCGCGCCTCTTCGGTCACCTGATCAATTTCTTGGCCCGTACGACTGATAGTCGTCTCAACACTTGTCAGCTCATGGTCCAGCTGCTTAAGTTCTGACTCTTTTTTTGCCAGTGAACGTGTGATCTCCTGCAGTTCGCTGGAAACCTCCTGCTCAACCTTACGGGTCTTGTTGATCAGTTTCTGTTTTGCGCTGATCTCTTTTTTGACGCCACGCAGCTCATCCTGAGGAGAGGCAAAGGCAGGTAATACGGCAACCAGCAGCGAAAAATGGAGTACCGATATCCATCTGATCATAATCACGTGATCTCAGCCGGTAATTTCATTGATAAAACGACGTAGAGCCGTCAGACTGCCCAGGAACCCAAGCAGAGCTCCAGCGGCAAGCAATGCTGCAATATATTCACCTGGAAGAAACGAAAGGCCTGCTGTTGCCGGATTAAAAGTAAGAAAGTTGCCGGCATTATGCAGAAACAGCAGATGCACCGACAATAGCAACAGCAGTGCGAGCAGACCTCCAACCAGTCCTTGTATCAACCCCTCAAGCAGAAAAGGCATCTTGATAAAAAGGCGGGTTGCACCCACCAATGACATGATCTCCAGCTCATCCCGACGGGCATAGACTGTTAACCTGATGGTATTAGAGACAATAAAAACCACGGCCAGCACCAGAAAACCGCCAACCAGTCCGCCCACAATCCTCATGAAGGTCAAAAAGGTGTTAAAGCGCCGTACCCATTCTTCGCCGTACTGGACTTCACCGATATTGGGCAGTTTTTTGAGGCTGGCAACATATTGATCAATTGCTTCGGTACTGCGGTTCGCCTTTTTCAGGCTTATTTCAAAAGAAGCAGGCAGTACCTCAGGCCGTATACCGTCCAGCAAGGTTTCCTGACCTTTCAAGCGCCCCTTGAAGCGCTGCATTGCTTCATCACGCCCTACCCAATGCACCCGCGCTGTGCCGGGAATGCCCTGAATTCTGCTCTTCAGGTCAGACTGTTCCTGAGTTGTCAGATCCTTATCGTAGTAGATTGTAACCTGTACCTTCTCGCTCCAGTTTTCAGCAGCGTTCTCCAAGTTGACAAACAACAAGAGGAAGAGTGCGACAATCAAGAGTGCCAGTGTAATGGTGCCGACGGTCACCAGGTTGACAAAGACGTTCTGCCGCATATTGGCAATGGCCCGTTCCAAAAAATATCTGAAACGCCCCTGGGCACCTGACGCCGACATGGCAGGGCGCTTACTGCTACTCAGCTTGCGCATCATGTGCCTCCCCTGCATCTATCAGTTCACCATTTTGCAGCCGGATCACCCGATGGTGGGCTTGCTCTATCAGGCGTCGGTCATGGGTAGCCACCACCACGGTAGTCCCCTTGATGTTTGCCTCTTTGAAAATATTCATGATCTGCTGCTTATTTGCATCATCAAGATTACCGGTCGGCTCGTCAGCCAGCAGGATTTTGGGCTCATTTACCAAGGCACGGGCCAGGGCCACCCGCTGCTGCTCACCGCCTGACAGACGCTGGGGTGTAAGGTAAACTTTACTTTCCATACCCATCTGACGCAGGATATGCATAACCCGTTTGCCGATATCCGCCTTGCTGCCCCCTCCCTGCACCTCAAGGGTGATAGCCACGTTTTCAAAGACCGTGCGGTTCTGTAACAGCTTGAAATCCTGAAACACTACACCGATTGTACGCCGCAAAAAAGGCAGTTGCGACGCCGTCAACCGGGTGATGTTCTGTCCATCAATCAGCACCTGACCACGAGTGGGCATCAATGCTCCGTAGATTAGACGCAACAGCGTGGTTTTACCGGCACCTGAAGGCCCGGTCAGAAAGACAAATTCTCCCCGCTGCACTCTGAAACTGATGTTCTGTAACGCAGAAGCTTCGCGTTGATAGGCAAGATACAGATTATGAAACTGGATCATGGTTATGGCCACCAATAACATTGTAAGAGTTAGGCACTATACGTATCACAAGGTATCCGACGCGAAAACCAAAAAGAAACCGTGCAGCTGGGTCAGGCGTTTCTGAGTGCAATAATCCAGACACAGGCCGCAACAAACGATGCAGGCCCCCAAATCAGTGCAGGCCGGACATGGAACAGCCCCAGACCTGGAAACGCGGTAAAAATAAATCGCAGAGTGCTGGCAATCCAGCTTAAAAACGCTAACAGTGCGATTACGGACCAGACGTCAGTTGCCATGTCACCCCCAACGTTTGAGCAGACTGCCAAGTTTCAGTTTCCAGACCATCAAAACTGCTTCCCTGACTATTTTTTTTGACATTTTTGATTGTCCTGCCCGACGATCAATGAAAATAATCGGCACTTCGCAGATACGGGCATCAAGTTCAGCAGACCTAAAATGCATCTCAATCTGGAATGAATAGCCGTCGGAACGAACCCGGTCCAGGTCAATCCGTTCAATCAGGCTGCGACGGAAGCATTTGAAACCGCTGGTGCAATCCCTGATGGTCAGTCCGGTTACCTTGCGAGTGTACCAGTTGGCAAAATAACTGAGCATCAAACGTCGCAATGGCCAGTTAACCACGCTAATGCCATTTAGATAGCGGGAACCGATAACCAGATCATACTGCTTGATCTGCTCAAGAAACACCGGCAATACCGTCGGATCGTGGGAAAAGTCGGCATCCATCTCAATCAGCAGTTCTGCGCCCTGCTCCATTGCCTTGCGAAAGCCGTCACGATAGGCAGAGCCAAGCCCAAGCTTTGCAGGTCGATGTAACACGGTGATACGCGAATTTTCAGCCGAAAGGGTATCAGCAAGTTGCCCGGTGCCATCCGGTGAATTGTCGTCAACAATCAGAAGATGCAGGGAGGGGTCTTGCTGCAGGACCAGATCAGCCAGTTTCCGCAGGTTATCACGCTCGTTGTAGGTGGGTATGACGATATACGCTTTAGTTGGCATAGGGAGTGGCTGGCCGACACCTCTGGTAAAAAACGTGGGTAAAAAAAAGAGGGTGCCTGGTGAGCACCCTCGAAAAAACAATGGCGGGGTTGACGGGGCTCGAACCCGCGACCTCCGGCGTGACAGGCCGGCACTCTAACCAACTGAGCTACAACCCCTTGCTATATCTCTTCAGCGCAGTAATGACCGAAGGTGCTGAAGAGTTTTTTCTTATACCTTAGAAACGTTGCTTTCTCAACCTTTTTTTCTGACCACTGGAAATTTTGTACAAAAAAAGCGCCGTCTATCAATCACAGACATCATCAAGTTCAAGCACAGACTGTGCATCGTTACCTGGCAGCGCTTGAACATTCTTGAGTTTACGCTCCATCTGGCGTGTACGGGTTGCGGCAGCATCAATATGATTTCCGGCTTCCTGAAGTTTTTTACGTGTACGATCGAGCAGTTCGCTGAACCTGCCAAACTCTGTGCGTACCGCTCCCAGCAAATTCCAAACCTCTGCCGAACGTTTTTCTATGGCCAGGGTTCGGAAACCCATCTGCAACGAGTTAAGCAGTGCTGCCAGGGTAGCAGGACCGGCTGGCATTACCCGGTATTCCCGCTGCAGAAGTTCAAACAGCCCTGGCCTGCGCAGCACTTCAGCATACAGCCCTTCAGTGGGCAGAAACATTACCCCGAAATCAGTTGTATGGGGAGGATCCAGGTATTTATCGCGGATATCTGCCGCTGACAGTCGAATAGCTCGCTCCAGCAGCTTTCCTGCCTCTTCTGCTGCCGCACTGTCGGACCGCTCCTGGGCATCAACCAGACGCAGATAATCTTCTTGAGGAAATTTGGCATCAAGCGGCAGAAAAACCCCGTTCCCCTCCTGACCATCCCTACCCGGTAGCTTAACTGCAAATTCAACCCGCTGGTTACTGCCACTGCGGGTTTCTACATTGACGGCATATTGACCCGGTGCCAGGATCTGTTCCAGCAGAGAGGATAACTGTACTTCGCCATAAGTCCCCCGTGTCTTGATATTGCTCAGGACGCGTTTCAGGTCTCCTACCCCGCTGGCAAGGGATTGCATTTCACCGAGCCCTTTTTGCACCTGCTCCAGGCGATCACTGACCAGACTGAATGATTCGCCTAACCGTTTCTCAAGCGTGGCGTGCAGTTTTTCATCCACTGTGGCTCGCATCTGTTCGAGCTGCCGGGCATTATCTTCCTGAATACCCTGTAAGCGGCTTTGCAGGGTCTGACGCAACTGTTCCATCCGGCTATCGTTAGCGTCGGTCAGGTGTTTCAGTTGATCAGCAAAAAGAGCAAGCTGGTTCTTCTGCAGTGTTGCCAGTTCGCTGATCCGCTTCAGCAGGCTGTCTGCAAGGGTTTGAACGGCAATCGTGTTTTCCTCGCGGCCCTGACGTCCTACTACCGAAGCCTCTTCACGGCTGCGGGACAGTTCCTCCCGGATGGTGCGTTCGTTACGCTCAAGTTGCCGTTCAAAAGAGGCAAGACGCGGTTCAAGATCTTGTCGGGCCAAACGGGTAATCTGCACCAACAGGACAATAACCAGGAGCAGCAGTGTAATCAGGGCCAGCACCACAAAAGTGGAAAACATGATGAAACGGCTCCTTATCAACAGAGGATTTGCGCTATAAATACCAGTGACAAAAAAAGGGTTAGACAATCAGTCTAACCCTTTTTTTGTCACCGTGAGGCGATTAAAATCAGCGATTTTTACCCATCTGGCTCTTCAGAAGGTCTCCCAGGTTTGACGTGGCTTCACCTTGCCCACCACCAAGATAGGATTCAAACTCTGCTTTTTCAGTAGCAGCAGCAAGCGCCTTGATGGAAAGCGAAATACGGCGTTCACGTGCGTCAACATTCAAAACAACAGCTTCCAGTGAGTCACCAACCTGTGCAAAATCTTTTGCAGAGGTTACCTTTTCGCGGGACAGTTCCGAGACATGGATCAG
The DNA here is from genome assembly GCA_964648885.1 of uncultured Geobacter sp. Classification (GTDB taxonomy): domain Bacteria; phylum Desulfobacterota; class Desulfuromonadia; order Geobacterales; family Pseudopelobacteraceae; genus Trichlorobacter. Next base: position 11,440 of record CAZYMK010000021.1, read on the forward strand.
CCCCTCAATCCCTTCTTCAATCTCAATAAATACACCAAAATCGGTGGTTGAAGCCACTTTACCGATAATGCGGGTGCCAGGGGTGTATTTCTGAGCAACCAGTGACCAGGGATCAGGGGTAATCTGCTTGATACCAAGTGATACCCGCTCGTTCTGCGGATCTACCTTCAGCACAACGGCCTGTACGAGGTCGCCTTTGCTGTAGACATCACCAGGATGCTTGACCCGCTTTGTCCATGAAATATCGGAGACATGTACCAGACCATCAATACCATCCTCAATACCGATAAACATGCCGAAATCGGTCATGTTCTTGATTTGCCCCTCCAGCTTGGTGCCAACGGAATAACGCTCGGCTATTGATTGCCAGGGGTTATCGGAAACCTGCTTCAGCCCCAGAGAAATCTTGCGGTTCTGCAGGTCAATGCCCAGGACAACAACATCCACTTGATCACCAACATTCAGGAGGTCTGAGGCCTTGCGTACCCGTTTGGTCCACGACATTTCAGAGACATGCACCAAGCCTTCTACGCCAGGCTCAAGCTCAATAAATGCACCGTACTCCATCAGGCTGACCACCTTGCCGGAAACACGGGTTCCTTCTGGATAACGAGCTGCTATATCCTGCCAGGGGTCCGGTAGTGTCTGCTTGATGCCGACCGAAACCTTACCTTTTTCAGCATCAAACTTGAGAATCTTTACGGTAACTTCCTGACCTGGTTTCAGAACATCAGCAGGTTTGCCAACCCGGCCCCAGGAGATATCGGTCACATGCAGCAGACCGTCTACCCCGCCAAGATCAACAAAGGCACCATACTCGGTAAGGTTTTTGACAACCCCCGGCATGACCTGCCCCTCAACAAGTTTTTCAAGGGTTGCCTTGCGTGAATCAGCCCGCTCCTCTTCAAGCAGGGCACGACGGGAAAGTACTATGTTGCCCCGCTTCTGATTCAGGCTGATCACCTTGAATTGTCCGGCAAGACCGATGTAAGATTCGCCATTACCGGAAGGGCGGATGTCTACCTGAGATGCAGGCAGGAAGGCATTGATGCCACCGATGGCTACGGTGAAGCCGCCATTCGTTTTGCCGGTAATGATTCCTTCAAGAACAGCCCCTTCGCCGCCCGCCTCATTGATGGTTTCCCAGGCAGCCATCTGGTCAGCCCGCTTCTTGGAAAACTTGTTGCCTCCATCACGGCTGGAAACAACCTTTACCTTGTCGCCGATGCAAACCGATACATTACCTTCCGCATCCCTGAATTCACTGATCGGTACAAAGCCCTCGGACTTACGGCCAACATCAACTAAAACCGTATCCGGGTCTACACGCACCACGGTCCCTTCAAGTATTTTATCCCGTTCAGGCCGCTCTTGCTGCTCTTTGAGACTGGCACTGAACAATTCTGCAAATTCGTTGCTCTGATGCTCAACGTCCATCTCATCAATATCTACGTTGAGCCGTTTCACTTCTGTCATAAGAACCTTACCCCCTGGTTGATTTTCGCCGCCATCGTGCCGCCGGTCGGCACAAGACGCGAGTTGATTATTTTTACACACTTTACTTTTTTATACAATGCGAATTACTGTTCCCGCTCAAGACGCTCCATGACTTCATCAATAATCCATTTGGGTGTGGATGCCCCGGCTGTTACACCGACCGTCTCAACTCCGGTAAACCAGGAGCTGTCTATCTCATCTGCGGTTTCAATATGGTGCGTACGGGGCTGAATCTCGGTGCATATTTCAGCCAGTCGGCGGGTGTTGGCGCTGTTGTAGCCACCAATCACAATCACGCAATCAACCTGATTGGCCAGTTCGGTTGCTTCCTGCTGCCGCACCGCCGTGGCATCGCAGATGGTGTTGAATACACGCACCTCACCACCACGACGCAGACATTCAGTCACCACACTCTTTAAGTTGTCAAATGATTGAGTTGTCTGGGCCACAACCCCCATTTTTCCCATTTTGGGCAGTTTTGTCACTTGTTCGCCAGACGCCACCACATACACCTTGCCCAGCGCATATGATACGATCCCCTGCACTTCCGGGTGATCTGCATCCCCCACCACCAGCACATCGTACCCGGCCTCAGAAAGATATTTGACATGTTCCTGGGCTTTTTTGACAAAGGGACAGGTGGCATCCACTACTTCAAGCTTCTTCTGGTGCGCCTCTTCCATCTCACTGGCAAGCACGCCATGGGAGCGAATGATCACGGTGCCGTTACGCACGCTTGACAGATCTTTGACCACACCAACACCCATTTCTTCAAGTTTATGAACAACTTGGGGAGAGTGAATGATCGGCCCCAGGGTAAAGGTTTCCTGGTCTTTACCAGCTGCCTCAAACGCCATCTGGGTTGCCCGCTTTACACCGAAACAGAACCCGGCCCGTTTTGCTAAAATAATTTTCATAGTACCGGCCGAACCCCCTCTTGGACTTTTTGTACAAAGCACTGTTCCATGACAGCTACAACCTGTTCAATGGTTTTACCGGTGGAATCGATCAGGACAGCGTCATCTGACTGACGTAACGGTGCGATTTCACGTTCCATATCCTGCTGGTCACGTTTTATCACATCCTTGACTGTTTCTTCCAGGGTGGTCTGCACCCCTTTTGCCTGCAGCTCTAAAAAGCGTCGTCTACCTCGCTCTTCGGCAGAAGCTGAGAGAAAAAACTTCAGTTCAGCGTCAGGGAATACAACGGTACCAATATCACGACCATCAAGCACCACGCCACCCTTGACCCCCATCTTGCGCTGCAGTACCAGCATGGCATCACGAACCGGCTTCAATGCAGAAATTCTGGAGGTCAGCATTGATATGTCCGGCGTACGGATCATTGTGGTCACATCGTGACCATTTGCCAACACTCTGGTGGTGCCATTATCCAGCACAAGCTCAACTTCTGCCTGTAAACAGAAGATCAGCACCGCTTCCTCATCCGCAAGGTCAAGATCAGATTCTCTGGCAAGCCAGGCCATGGCCCGATACATGGCACCGGTATCAATCTCCAGGTAGCCAAGCCGCTGCGACAAGGCCTTGCTGATCGTACTCTTGCCTGCGCCGGATGGGCCATCAACCGCTATGACCAGCCCTCGCTCCCGCATCACCTGGCTGCCACCTTTTCAAGCAGTTCGTAAAAGCCGGGAAACGAGGTCGCCACACAGGAGACATCATCAACCATTATTGCAGACCTGCTCACAAGGGCAGCCACAGAAAGCGACATGGCAATCCGGTGATCACCACAGGAACAGACCTCTCCTCCACGAAGGGTCTCAACTCCATTAATTATCATGCCGTCCTCAGTTTCCTCGATGAGTCCGGCACCAATAGCACGAAGATTGGTTGCCATGGCAGCAATCCGGTCTGTTTCCTTTACACGCAATTCCCTGGCATCCCTGATCACCGTGGTGCCTTCGGCAACAGCAGCAGCCACACTGATCACTGGAAACTCATCAATGGCACGCGGCACCAGATCGCCACCAATCTCAATCCCCTGCAGCCGTGATGTACGCACAAGCAGGTCGGCAACTGGCTCACCAGAACATTCACGCTGATTCAGTAGACTGATATCGCCACCCATGGCCTGCAAAATATCAAGCACGCCGGTTCTGGTGGGGTTCACTCCGACATTGCGGATCAATAATTCAGAGCCGGGCACAATCAAGGCCGCCACTATGAAAAAAGCTGCCGATGAGATGTCTCCCGGAATCGCTATTTCCCCTCCCTTCAGCTCCTGGCCACCGAGAACCGTAACCGTCGTGCCGATACGGGAGAGATCCGCGCCAAAGTAGCCGAACATCCGCTCTGAATGATCACGGGACAAGGTAGGTTCTGTAACCGAGGTCTCCCCTTCAGCATAGAGTCCGGCCAGCATCAGAGCTGATTTCACCTGAGCGCTGGCAATCGGCGAGCTGTAGCTGATACCATTCAGTTTGGTACCGGTAATGGCCAGCGGTGCAAGGTTACCGCCACCACGACCGGCTATGCAGGCCCCCATCCGACGCAACGGTTCGCTGACACGTTTCATGGGACGCTTGCGCAGATATTGATCACCGGTCAGCACAGAAAAAAAAGACTGGCCGGACAACAAGCCGGTCATCAGCCTTATGGTAGTACCGGAGTTGCCGCAATCAAGTACATCACCCGGTTCCTTCAGGCCGTGCAGCCCAACACCCGTAACGGTAATGGACTGACCGTCATCCTCAATCGGCACTCCCATGGCTCGAAAGGCCTGCATGGTAGAAAAATTGTCCTCTCCCCGCAGAAAGTTACTGATCGTGGTCGTTCCCCTGGCAATGGAGCCGAGCATGATTGACCGGTGGGAGATGGATTTGTCGCCCGGAACGGTTAATTCGCCCCGTACGGCTTGTGCTGGAACTAAGGTCATGGATTGATTCTGGTTGTGCATGGCTACCTCGTTGAGATACTGTCACGCAGACGCTTTGAAGTGGTAAAAAATTCCTCGAGCCATTCTGCATCTCCTGCGGCAATGCGATCACGCAGGGCAATAAACTCAACGGTATACCGGTCAAGCATATCAAGCAGGGCTGTTCTGTTCATCAGGGCAATGTCACGCCACATAACCGGGTCTGAAGACGCGATCCTGGTAAAATCACGAAACCCGCCGGCTGAAAAGGCCAGGATATTTTCCTCCTCTTCAGCAGAACGGTTCACCGCATGCACCAAGGCATAGGCTACCATATGGGGCAGATGGGAAACTGCAGCAAAAATACGGTCATGGGTCTGGGTGTCCATATATTCCACCCGAGAACCTGCTGCTTCCCAAAGGCCATGCACCAGCTTCAAGGCCTTTACATCCGTAGCCGGAGTAGGTGTCAGAATACAGCGCCGGCCAGCAAACAGCTCGGCAAACGAGGAGGCAACACCGGAGTTTTCGGTTCCGGCAATCGGATGCCCCCCTATAAAACTGGTGCCTGCAGGCATCAGCGGTTCGCAAGCCTTGACCACCTCATCCTTGACGCTACCGCCATCTGTCACCACGGCACCGGGTTTCAGGCAGGGAGCCAGGGCAGCAACCACTGGTGCGATGGAATGAACAGGAACCGCGATAAAGACCAGGTCTGCCTGTGCCACACCCTCTGCAAGCGTTGCAGCTGACTGATCGATAACCTTTAACTTCAGGGCTTGCGAAAGGTTTGCATGGTCATGATCAATGCCAATTATCTGCTCGACACTTCCGGCTGCACGCAACGCACGTGCAAAAGAACCGCCGATCAGGCCTATGCCGATTACCGCGAGGGTTTTAATCATCAGCGGGCCTTGGGAAATGAGCCAAGTATCTTCAGAAACTGACAGAACTGGCGCAGTTCATCGATGGCGTCCTGCACGGCCTGGTCAGCCACATGACCAGCCATATCAAGAAAAAAGATATATTCCCATGCCTTGGTCTTGACTGGCCGTGATTCAATCTTGGAAAGGTTGACCCCTCTGCGGGCAAACGGTTCAAGCATCCGGTACAGGATACCGGGCTCATCCTTGACCGAAAACAGGATGGAAGTCTTGTCATTGCCGGAAGGCTCGGCCATTTTACGGGCAACCACAATAAAGCGGGTAAAATTGTTGACCTGGTCTTCGATACGCGAGCGGACGACTTTCAGCCCGTAGTGTTCTGCAGCAGAACAGCCGGCAATGGCAGCGGCATTCAGGTCCTCTGATACGATCTGAGCCGCCAGGGCAGTAGAGGCAACATCGACCAGCGATACATTGGGGAGATTCTCCTCCAGCCAGTGACGACACTGAGCCAGAGCCTGAGGATGGGAGTAAACCTTACGCACATCCTCAATCCGCCCGGTGCGCGAAAGCAGATCGTGAGAGACCTCAAGCAGCACTTCGGCTGTTATCTTCAGGTCACTATCCACAAACATATCAAGGGTATGGGAAACCATACCTTCAGTAGAGTTCTCTACCGGAACCACCCCGTACAGAGCTCTCCCTTTTTCCACCTCTTCAAATACCGAGGGGATCGACTTTTGAGGTACCAGTTGAGCTGACATGCCGAACTGCTGCATGGCTGCCATATGGGTAAACGTGGCCAACGGGCCGAGAAAGGCCACTTTAACCGGTGATTCAAGAGCAAGGCAGGCCGACATGATTTCACGAAAAATTCCGCGTAATGCCTCAGTCGGTAACGGCCCGTTGTTCATGGCTGCCACACGTTCATGAACTTCACGTTCACGGCTGGGCACATGAAAATCACGATCCTGCTCTGCTTTTAGTCGACCAACTTCTGATGCAACAGCTGCTCGCTGGTTAAGCAGCTGGACAAGCTGAGCATCAAGTTGATCAATCTGTGAGCGCAATTGTGAGAGTGTTTCTGGTGTTGGCATGGAAATAAGATCCGGATAGGAGACAGGGTGCAATTCAGGGTTTGTTACCTTAGTGGATAGGAGGCCAAATGGCAACAGTTTTTCAGGCTTTTCCCCTGTCAAATCTCAACGGCAGCCCGTAAACAGGCTGCCGTTGAGATAGTGGCGTATGGTTGAAGCGTTACTTGACCAAGATGACGAATTTGGCTTCTCCCAGGTAGTTGTTACCGTGGGACATGGTTTCCCGGACCAGCTTGGCATCACAGGAACGAATCATGATCATGTTGTCCTTGGTAACAGCTTCAGCGGTCACAACCATCGGGTTTGCGCCCAACATCTGGTTTGCCCGGATATTTTCCAGACTGTCAGCATAACGAACAGCACCATAGGTTCGGACAACTGCAGGCTTGACCACTTTAACAGAGTAGACCGTTACCAGATCGGGTTGGCCTTGCGTGATCACCACCGGCAGTAACTCCCGCTCAAAATAACGACCATTCAGATGCACCACCAGCCCGGTTACCGGCTTGGATGAGTCGTACACCGGCGGTCTCCAGCCTTCCTGAACCTGCTGCACCGGCGGTGCCGGCGGCAAAGGAGGCGGTGCCGGTGCAGTCAACAACACCTGAGGTACAAAAGGCGGAACCGGACGGGAGTCAAGATCTAGTACATTGGTCAGGGTCGGTTTGTTCATACACTCTTTAGGCGTACCGTTAAGGCAGACCTTCATGGTCACGGTCACCACCGGCAGACCATCCACCATCTCCATAAACGGCTCACCAACGATATGAGCACCTTTCAGCATACCGTTAATACGGGTCTTGATGATGTCTTCTTTCAGCATGGCATCCTCAACCGTGGTCTGTGAGGTTATGTGAACACCTTTGATGACTTCAAGCAGGTTTCTTTGAGCTGCCACTTTAGCAGCGGTGGTGGCCTTGATGCGGGCCTTTCCGCGTGAATCGGCAGGGCTTGCCGTTCCTTGCCCACTGGCGATGATGTAACCGCCGGCCCAATTGATATCTGCCTGGGGTGGTTGCGCCAAGGCCGGCATGGCCAGCAAAAATACCGATACAAATAACGACAGAACGAGAGAAAAATTCATGGTACCTCCCTGTATCAAAATTCTTTATTGTTTTTTATAGGTGCCGGAGGCTGAAAGCCCGGTCACACACTGGAAACAATTGTTTGCATCGTTCAACTGAAAACCGTCATTTCGTATTGCAATCCCTGCTGTACAGGCACCAACAATCAGCTGCCCTCCTCTTATTTCAGCCAGATCACCAACACGGCATCCACGACCATCCGGCAGATTACCGCTTCCCACCAGAAAGAGTTTGCCGTCAGGGTTGGGCATGACATCAAGTACAAACGGCACCTGGCCATCTACCAGTGCATACTTCCCCCCAGCCAAGCCATCGGCAAACGCTGTTGACGACAAAGAAAGCAGCAGACCGACCAGCATCAAAGCATATTTGAAATAGTGTGACATAGAGACAACCTCCCTGTTGTATTGAATTACTTGGTCTTAACCATCAAATCATACAGTACCGGAGAAACTTCGCCGGCTGAAAGCTGTAGCGTTGATTCCACCTGCAGATAGCGGGCAGCAGGTGTTGCTTTCAGTGCAGTTGCAGCCAAGACATCTTCCCAGGCTGACCAGGTGGCATTATCCTTGGAACTACGCACCCGCACCTTGAGGCTGCTGCCTTGTGGCACATTACCGGCCCACAGCAGTGAATCCCAAGCAGTGGTGTCACCCTGCGAATCAAGGGTAACGGTCCAGGTACCAATCTTGGTCGTCATGGAACGGGAAACAATGCCGGTCATGTCGCTATAACCGTAATGGGCACCACCAACAGCCTTGGTGAGTTCAACACTGTTTGAGGACGGGTTGATCCGGTAAATATTGGAACTATTGTAATCAACTACCCATACTTTACCGTTTGCATCGGTAGCAACACCGGTCGGATGCTTGAAACCCTGGATTGTCGCCTTCTTGGTACCGTCAGCAGACCAGCGCGAAACCGTATTGCTGCCGGAATTGGCTACCCAGACATCACCATCATTAGTAACTGCCACACCACGGGAACAGGAATCACCAGTGTCTTTTGTCCAGGCAATAGCGCCAGTATTGGTATTGATCATTGTTAACTTGTTAGCACACCATCCAGCGACATAAAGTCGACCATCACTGTTCAGCCCCATACCGTAGGGCTGGCTGCCAGAAACCGGCATTTTGTTAGATGCACTGGTTGCAGTATCAAGACGTAACACATTACCATTGATATCAGCAGACCAAAGCACGCCATTTTTGTCTACTATTCCACCGTAAGGACTATGACCTGAAACACTGATTTTCTTGAGGATAGCACCCGTTGCTCCATTGATTTGATAATACATCCCCTGGTTGTAGGTACCTGCCCACAGGTTGTTGTTGGCATCAATGGCGATTCCCCGTGGACCTGAACCATTACTGGGGCATTGCTGACCCACCGTACAGGTTACCTCACTACCTTTGTTCAGTGAAACCTCCAGTAATACGCATTCATCTTCACCCCAGGCCAGCAGGTTTGAACCACTTGACGTATCTATTTTGCCGTTCTTATTGCGATCCACGCACTGTCCGTTTTCCAAAAGACCAACCTTGACCACGGTGCCTGTGTTGCGATTGCCAACCCAGCAGTTACCCTGCAGATCGACGGTAGTACGTGACGGACTGCCACTTCCGGGCCCTGTGCGATAGCGCCCCAACTCGGTTCCGGTTGTAGTGTCAACCTTTGAAATGGTACCGTCGTTTGAGTTGGGCACCCAGATAAACGGCAGAGTGGTAGCGGACTTGGTCAGCTGCAACTGATCTTTTACGGTTTGGAATTCAAGTCCTACCAACGTTCCTTCTTCAAAGTCCTTGTTCACGGTGTAAACGCGTCCGTAGGCACCGGTCGCTGTCGAGTCCTTACCGACAGTAACCGTTACTTCCTGTACAACAGGTGTCTGCCAGCCGCTTGCTTCGGCAAACTCAACTTTGTGTTTACCTTCAGCTGCCTCAATCTTGGTACCGGCAGCCATCCATGCACCACCGTCCAATCGCCATTTAGCGCCTGACTTAACTGCAGCAGCCGGCACCACAGCAACCTGCAGAGCCCCTTTCTTGGCTGCAGCCTGCGTATAGGTTCCGGTGATCTGAGCGTTCTGTCCGGCAATAATTTCAACTTCCTGGACAGCAGGTGTGGTCCAGCCGGCAACCTCTTTATACTCAACCTTGTATTTTCCAGGAGGCAGATCAGATTTCACCCCGGTATTCACCCAATCTTTACTGTTTAACTTCCATTGGGCACCAATTTTCAGCGCAGGATCAGGCAGGATAGTAACCAGCAATGAGCCCTGATTGGGAGGAGGCGGGGTGAT
>CAZYMK010000022.1:0-20570 GCA_964648885.1 uncultured Geobacter sp.
TTGAGCTGGCTGCGCAGGGCAATGGTGTCGTGGTCGCGGTCAGTGGTCTGCTCATGCAGCTGATAGGCGGCAAGCAGGCTGATATCGCCGATGCCGCCGGAGGCGTGGATCATATCCAGTTTCTGCACGCCGTTTTTCACATAGCGGTAGCGCAACCGGTTCTTGGGGGCGGTGTCGCGCCCGCCCTGGGGCAGGCCGAAGAATGTGTGCCAGTCGATAATGAAGCTGTCCAGAAACCCGCCCCCCTGCAGTACAAACGGCAGCTCAACCCCCAGTTCAAAGGTTTCAGTCAGGCCGTAGCGGGCTGCCAGGGTCCAGCGGTACAGCTCACCATCCAGCAGGATCTGCTCGGTGGCGTTGCTGTTGACGCTGTAGATGCTGGCGATATCCTGTGAGAGCCCGGCCTGCCATTGGCCGCTTTTGAGCAGCGCTGAAGATGTTTCGGCCGGCAGGCCGTAGACCTGGATTACTGGTGAGCGGTTGGCGGTGCGGAACGGTTGGATCTCAAGCCCGAAGCTGACGGTGGCCGGGATGAGCAGGAACAGTGCCAGTAGCAGGCTAAGGAATGTCTGTACGGGGGCCATGGCGTTAGTGCCTTGTACCATCTGAATCCCCCTCCCCGTCCCTCCCCCTCCTGGGGAGGGAGACAAGCTGGTGCTCCTCCACCCAGCGGAGGAAGACAAGCCGGTACTCATCTCTTCAGGGGGGTGAGACACATGGTTACTCCTCCCCCCAGCGGGGGGAGGTTGGGAGGGGGGAGAGGTTGACCGGGGAAAACGAGATATCATCAGATGGTTCATGGCTCAGTCATCCTCCGGCTTGATCCTGACTGCCTGATGCACGCCGGCCATGGCGCCGATGACCTGTTCATCCAGGGTCTGGGTGTCACCGATCACGCCGATGATGGTGCGATCGTTGCCGGTGGACTGGTGAAAGTCAAAGCCGTGGTTGACCAGGTATTCCTTGACCTGATCCAGGGCCTCTTCCGAGGCTTTTTTCTTTGATATGATGATCATTCTGTGGTTCCCTCCGCCTGGGTCATGATTCGCTCCAGCCGCCGTGATTCGTCGATGACCCGTTCAAACAGACGCACAATGGCGCCGTCATCCAGCGGACCGGGGTTGTCGGTCTTCATCCGGGCAAAGATCCGTTTTTCACGGGATGGGTCATAGACCGGCAGCCCGAGCAGTTTTTTATGGTGGCCGATCTCAAGCGCGAGCCGGGCCCGCTCGTTCAAGATCCTGAGCAGGACATCGTCTAAAAGGTCGATTCGTTTTCTGATTTCGTCAATAGCCACAGGCTGCCTCACGCAAATTGTTTTTTGAGGATGGTGTCTTTTCTGCCGTTTTGGTCATCCCGCTCTGGGTAGTCAATAGTGTAATGCAGGCCGCGGGATTCCTTGCGCTGCTGTGCGCAGGTGATGATCAGCCCGGCCACGGTTGCCAGGTTGCGCAGTTCGATCAGGTCTGAGGTGACAATGAAGTTCCAGTAGTAGTCATCGATCTCGGCCTGGATCAGCTGAATACGGCGCATGGCCCGTTCCAGCCGTTTGGTGGTGCGCACAATGCCGACATAGTTCCACATGAAGCGCCGGATCTCATCCCAGTTCTGGGAAACCACCACCATCTCATCACTGTTGGTGGCCGTGCCGGCATCCCATTCCGGCAAGGTCTGGCGTGTGGCGGTGCGGCGTTCAGCCACCCGCCCCGAGGCGTGCCGTGCTGCCCGTCCGGCAAAGACCGCTGCCTCAAGCAGCGAGTTGCTGGCCAGGCGGTTGGCGCCGTGCAAACCGGTAAAGGCCACCTCGCCAATGGCGTACAATCCCCTGACATCGGTCTCACCGTCACAGTTGACCTGGACGCCGCCGCAGAGGTAGTGGGCCGCCGGCACCACCGGCAGCCGGTCTTTGGTCATGTCAAGACCGTACTCCAGGCAGGTCTGATAAATGTTGGGAAAACGGCTGCGGACAAAGTCGGCCGGTTCGTGGGTGATATCGAGGTAGACGCAGTCGTCGCCGTAGGTCTTCATCTCGTTGTCAATGGCCCGGGCCACGATGTCACGGGGGGCCAGGTCGCGTAGGTGGTGGTATTTTTCCATAAAGGCGGTGCCGTCGCGGCGGCGCAGGATGGCCCCTTCTCCACGCACCGCCTCGGAGATCAGGAACGATTTGGCGTTGGGGTGGAAGAGCGTGGTGGGGTGGAACTGCATGAATTCCATGTTGGCAACGGTTGCCCCGGCCCGGTAGGCCATGGCGACCCCGTCGCCGGAGGCAACATCAGGATTGCAGGTGTACAGGTAGACCTTGCCGGCCCCGCCGCTGGCCAGCAGGGTGGCCCCGGCCGAGAAGGTCAGCACACGGTTGCCACTGATATCAAGCACGTAGGCCCCCAGGCAACAGTTGTCCTCAACCGGTTGCCGTGCCACCTTGGCGCAGGTGATCAGATCAATGGCAATATGGTGTTCGTAGACCGTGATGTTGGGATTCTGGCGTACTGCCTCAACCAGGGCCCGCTCGATTTCCCGACCGGTGATGTCTTCGGCATGCAGGATCCGGCGTGCGCTGTGCCCCCCTTCGCGGGTCAGGTCGTAGGCATCCCCCTGGGTGGTGGTGGTAAACTTCACCCCCCACTCGATCAGGTTGCGGATGGTGGCGGGGCCTTCTTCAACCACCATCCGTACTACATCCTCATGGCAGATACCGGCCCCGGCGGTCAGGGTGTCCTCAACATGGGCGTCAAAGGAGTCTTCAGTTGAAAAGACCGAGGCAATCCCCCCCTGGGCGTAACGGGTGGCTGATTCAGCAATTTCCCGCTTGGTGACAACGGCTACCGAGCCGTGATCAGCGGCCTGCAGGGCAAAGGACAGACCGGCGATACCGCTGCCGATAACAAGAAAATCACTCTCAATGGTCATGGAAAGCCCCCGCTGGATAAACTGTATACAGAACGCCGCGATTATTGAACCGGCGCTCTGGATTTGTCAAGGGATGAAGGGTTGTTTCAGTGGGTAAAATGTGCCATATACACGAAATGATGCGTACCGTGATGACACAAGAGTTTTCTGTCCCGCTGCTGGAGCGCTCGGTGGCTGCTGTCGGTAATTTTGACGGCGTACACCGGGGGCACCGCGAGCTGTTCCGCCGGGTGACCGACACAGCCCGTGGACTGGGGTTGCCTGCGGTGGTGGTGACCTTTGATCCCCATCCGCTACGGGTTCTGCGACCCGATGACCGACGTTTCTGCCTGATTACCACGGCGGAACAGAAGCGTGACCTGATTGCGGAGAACGACATTGACCTGCTGCTGGTGATTCCCTTTACCCCGGCCTTTGCCGAGCTCTCTGCCGAGCGGTTTGTGCGTGAGGTGCTGCACGGTTTTCTGGGGGTGCAGGCCGTGGTGATCGGCCATGACTATGCCTTTGGCAAAGGCAGGGAAGGGAATGAGCGCTTTCTGGTGCAGCTGGGCAGTGAGTTGGGGTTTAGCGTGACCGCCCTTGACCCGGTGGGAGAGGGGGGCTGTCTGTTCAGCAGCAGTGCGGTGCGGAAGCTGGTGGGCCAAGGCGCGGTGGCTGAAGCGCAGCAGATCCTGGGGCGCTGCCACCGGATAGGCGGCCAGGTGGTGCATGGGCGGGAGATCGGTCGTTCAATCGGGTTTCCCACGGCCAATATCATCACCGGCAATGAACTTATTCCGGCTGATGGTGTTTATGCCGTTTGGGTGGAGGTGGCAGGAACGCGCTATATGGGGGCTTGCAGTATCGGCATTAATCCCACCTTTGCCGGGGGCAGCCATACCATTGAGGTCTTTCTGTTTGATTTTTGCGCTGATTTGTACGGGCAGGAACTGATCATCCATTTTGTGGACCGGTTGCGTGCAGTTGAGCGTTTTCCTGATCTGCCGGCCCTGCTTGAGCAGATCAATGCCGATGTGACCCGTGCGCGGCAGATTCTGGCAGCCGGTCTGCCTGCAGAAATTCGCTTGTGAAGCGGGGCGCTCTGATCTTCTGGGTCGGGCTGGGCTGCAGTATAGCCCTGCTGCTGCTGCTGCTGCGCAAGATTGATCTGCATTCGCTGCTGGAGGCTCTGGTGCGGCTTGACCTGCGCTACCTGGCAGCAGCGATCCTGCTGACGTTCTTCAGTTACTGGCTGCGTGCCGTACGCTGGCGTTACCTGCTGATCCTTGAGCGGCCCCTGCCGCTGTCATCCCTGTATGCGGCAACCGTCATCGGCTATATGGCCAATAACCTCTTTCCGGCCCGGCTGGGGGAGTTTATCAGGGCCTGGGTGCTGGCCAAGCGGGAACAGTTGCCCGGGGCGACTGTGTTTGCCTCACTGGTGATTGATCGGCTGTTTGACGGCCTGAGCGTGATGGTGATGCTGGCCCTGGTGCTACTGAGCCTGCAGCTTCCGCCTGATATGGAACAGGCCGCACTGATGCTGCGTGTGGGCGGTCTGTCAGCACTGGGGTTCTATCTGGCAGTGATGGGGGTTCTCGTTCTGCTGAAGCTGCGGCCTGTTGCCACCTTGCGGGTGGCGGGTTCCCTGCTGCGTCCCTTTCCCCAGGGGGTGAGCGAGCGGATCATCCCGCTGGCAGGTAACTTTCTTGCCGGGGTGCGGCTATCGCGCAACAGCGGACACCTGCTGGCGATTCTGGGCAGCTCGCTCCTGATCTGGGTCAGCGCCACTCTGCCGATCCAGCTGATCCTGTACGGTTTCGGCATTCATCTGCCGCTGACGGTCTCCTTTTTTATCATGGTGCTGCTGGTGTTCGCCGTGATGGTACCGGCAGCGCCGGGCTACATCGGCACCTATCATCTGGCCTGCTATACCGGTCTGGCCGCCTTTGGTCTCAGTGACAGCCAGGCGGTCAGCATCGCCCTGGTGGTGCATGGGGTCGGCTTTTTTCCGGTGATACTGGCGGGCCTGTTCCATGTCTGGCAGCAGGGGATCTCCCTGGGGGCGCTGCGCAGGCAGGCAACTGGTGAGGAAAAGGGCTGATGAACCGGTTTGTCCGTCTGCTGCCTGATCCCTGGTCCGGCCTTGCTTTTCTGGTGCCGTTTAGCCTCTACCTCTGGTGCCTGGCCCCTTCAATCACCTTTTATGACAGCGGTGAATTCATCACAGCCGTGGATATGCTCGGCTCGGCCCATTCACCGGGCTATCCGCTGTTTCTGCTGTATGCCAAGCCGTTTACCTGGCTGCCGGTGGGCAATATTGCCTTCAGGGTAAACCTTGCCACTGCCGTTTCTGCAGCACTGGCGTGTCTGGGCTGCTACTACCTGGTGCGGGCACTGCTGGAAACGGTTCCGTTTGGCGAAGATGCTGCTTGTGCCCGGTTTGCCCGCTCCATGGCAGCCCTTTCCGGGGCGTTTCTGCTGGCGGTCTCGCCCCGGCTCTGGCTGCAGAGCAACCACGACAAGCCCTATCCGCTACTGGCCGCCCTGACCGCCCTGATGGTACTCTTGCTGCTGCGTTGGAAAGACGCATACCGGGCAGGCAATGAACAGCCGGCCTGGTGGTATGCGGTTGCCTTTCTGGCCGGTTTGGCCACAGGCGTCCATCAAACGATTGTGCTGCTGCTGCCCGGTCTGCTTGCTCTGGTGCTGGTGACCGCCCCTGGTGCGCTGCTGCGGTTCCGGGAGTGGCTGCTGAGCTTCGCCTTCCTGATGATGGGCGGCATGGTGCAACTGTACCTGCCGCTGCGGGCTGCGGCACAGACCCGGCAGAATTGGGGTGATCCCAGCTCCCTGTCGCGCTTTCTCTGGCACCTGTTGCGCCAGGGCTATCCTGAAACCCCCCATTCTCGCGACCTGCCGCTGTTGCTGAAACAGTTGGGCGCCTTTTCGATACCCCACGAGTTCGGCTGGGTTGGGCTTATGCTGCTGGCTGCTGGCTGCTGGGCCTGCTGGAAAGTGCAGCGGGCATTTCTGGTGTTCTGTCTGGTCAGCCTGGTCTGCTTCTGGTTGATCATTGTCGGCCATTTCAATCCCCGGCCTGATTCGATCTTTTTGACTGAAGAGTTCTACACACCGCTTTATTTGCTGGCAGCCGTGCTGATCAGCATCGGTCTGTACACGCTTGCAGCACGGGGGGTAGCAGCAGCCCAGCAGCCCCGGCAGTACGGTTTGCAGCATTTTACCCTGGTTGGCGTGCTGTTTCTGCTGGTGCCGCTGTTTCAGTTTGCGGCCAACCTGCAGGACCAGGATCAGCACCGTAACTATCTTGCCCAGGATTATGCCGTCAATACCCTGCGCTCATTGCCTGAAGAGGCGGTGCTGTTTACCTGGGGGGACAGTGGCGCCTTTCCGCTCTGGTATCTGCAGGGGGTGGAACGGCTGCGTGAAGATGTTGATCTGCCCCACATACCGCACCTGGTGTTTCCCTGGCATCGTCAGGAACTGCCCCGTCTGGCGCCTGCCTTTGCCGCAGTGCTGCCTGCGCCGGTGGCTGAACAGTTGTTTGCCGGTCTGGTGACACAGCTTTCGCCAGCACGTCCGGTCTTGATCGATTTTTCAACCCGGTATTCCATCAACTGGCAGGGGCGACTACCGCTGCAGTACGGTATGTTGTACTGGCCCGGTGACGGCCCGATGACGGCTTCGGACGGCGACGAGTGGCAGCTGTATGCCCTGCACCGGCTGCGGCCTGATGGCTGGTTGCTGGACGCGGATTCTGAAAAGGCGCTGATCATCCATGCCTACAGCCTGATGCAAACCGCAGAGGATCTGGCCCGGCGCGGTCATGGTGTCACGGCAGATCGTCTGCTGACCCAGACAGGTCTGCTGATGCCGCAATGGCAGGAGAGCCTTGACCAGCTGCGCAGCCGCTATGCCCTGCCGCAGCGGAAAGGAAAGCAACCATGACTACCGGCACCCTGATCACCGGCAAGACGGCGCTCTATGGCATCATCGGGTTTCCCGTTACCCATTCTCTCTCACCGGTCATGCAGAATGCAGCTTTGCATGCCGGAGGGATTGACGGCATCTATCTGCCGTTTCCCGTGTTGCCGGAGGAGCTTTCTGCTGCGGTTGCCGGGTTGCGTGCCCTGCAGGTGCAAGGCTGGAATGTGACTATTCCCCACAAAACCGCCATCATGCCGTTTCTGGATGAGCTGGCACCCACCGCCCTGGAGGCTGGCGCGGTTAATACGGTGGTAAACTGCAATGGTCGGCTGGTGGGACACAACACCGATGGTGACGGCCTGGTCAGCTCACTGAGACGTGACCTGGGGGTGGAGCTGTCCGGGGCAAACGTGCTGCTGGTGGGGGCAGGCGGTGCGGCCCGGGGGGCGTTGGCAGCACTATGCCGATCCGGTGTACGCTCGGTGCAGGTGGTCAACCGTTCTGCTGCAGCTGCCCAGAACCTGGCAAAACAGTTTCAGGAACGCTTTCCTGCAGTGGTGCTCCACTCGTGTGTTTTTCATGAGCTGGTACCTGCTGTTCTGGGGCGGTGTGATCTGGTGATTAATGCAACCTCGCTGGGCATGAACGGAGAAATAATTCCAGGCCTGGACCTTGCGCAACTGCCGGGGCATGCTACAGTATATGATATGGTCTATGCACCGCCTATGACGCCGCTTGTGCAGCTGGCGTTCAGCCGCAATCTGGAGGCTGCCAACGGGTTGGGGATGTTGGCAGCGCAGGGTGAACGGGCCTTTCTACTTTGGCATGGGTGTGAGCCGGTACCAGGCTGCATGGAAGCAGCCCTGACAGAATATCTGGATCGCTTGGCAAAGCCTTGACAGAGTCAGGAACAGACCGCTACTATGCAGCGATTTTTTAACCATGCCTAACGCAGGTCCACCGGGAGCCCCATGCAGACGAGCCGCCTTGGCGATATTCTGGTCAAAAACAACATTATCACCAGTGAGCAACTGACCGCTGCCCTGCAGGAACAGAAGATGTCCGGCGGTCAGAGCAAGCTCGGTGCGATACTGGTCAAGCAGGGGCTGGTCAAGGAACCGGACCTGATCGCCTTTCTCTCACGCCAGTACGGCGTACCGACTATAAATCTGGCTGATTATGAAATAGAGCCGGCCGTTATCAAGACCATTCCGCCCGAGGTTGCCCAGAAATACAATCTGGTGCCGGTAAACCGGGCCGGTTCTACCCTGATTGTGGCGGTCAGCGACCCTTCCAACCTGTTTGCCATTGAAGATATCAAATTCATGACCAGCTACAATGTTGAGATGGTCGTGACCGGTGAATCCGACATCAAAGCGGCCATTGACAAGTACTATGATCAGTCGGCCTCGCTGGCTGATGTGATGGATAATCTTGATATGGAGGAGCTGGAACTGGTGGACACCGAGGAGACGGTTGATGTCTCTTCGCTGGAAAGGGCCACCGAGGATGCGCCGGTGGTCAAGCTGGTGAACCTGATCCTGATGGACGCCATCAAGAAAAAAGCCAGTGATATCCATGTTGAACCGTACGAGAAGATGTTCCGGGTCCGCTACCGGATTGACGGCGTGCTGTACGAGGTGATGAAACCGCCCATGAAGCTGAAAAATGCCATTACCTCACGGATCAAGATCATGGCCGAGCTTGATATTGCCGAGCGGCGCCTGCCCCAGGATGGCCGGATCAAGATCAAGCTGGGTGGCGGCAAGGATATGGACTACCGGGTCTCGGTCCTGCCCACGCTGTTTGGCGAGAAGATCGTCATGCGTCTGCTGGACAAGAGCAATCTGCAGCTGGACATGACCAAGCTGGGGTATGAGCCTGAGGCGCTGTCTCATTTCAAGCGTGAGATCCACAAACCGTTCGGCATGGTGCTGGTGACCGGCCCCACCGGTTCCGGCAAGACGGTCTCGCTCTATTCAGCACTCTCGGAACTGAATAAGGTGACCGAGAACATCTCCACCGCTGAAGACCCGGTGGAGTTCAACTTTGCCGGTATCAACCAGGTGCAGATGCACGAGGATATCGGGCTTAACTTTGCTGCAGCCTTGCGGTCATTTTTGCGGCAGGATCCTGATATTATCATGATCGGTGAGATCCGGGATTTCGAGACCGCCGAGATTGCGGTCAAGGCAGCCCTGACCGGCCACCTGGTGCTCTCCACCCTGCACACCAACGATGCGCCGGCAACGATTAACCGTCTGCTGAACATGGGGATCGAGCCGTTTCTGGTGGCCTCGGCCGTCAACCTGATCACGGCTCAGCGTCTGGCCCGCCGGGTCTGTGGTGAGTGCAAGGAAAAAGAGGATATTCCGGTGCAGGCCTTGATTGAGGCCGGGGTGTCTGCAGATGAGGCACCGGAGTTTGTCTGTTACAAGGGGCGTGGCTGTCCGGTCTGCAACAATACCGGTTACAAGGGACGAGTCGGTTTTTATCAGGTGATGCCAATGCTGGAGCCGATTCGGGAACTGATCTTGAACGGTGCCAATACAGCTGAAATAAAGCGTGAATCCATTCGGCTGGGTATCAAGAGCATGCGCCAGTCAGGTCTTACCAAGCTCAAAGAGGGGGTAACCTCCCTTGAAGAGGTGTTGCGAGTGACAGTTGCCGATGACTAAGGAGTCGAGCTATGGCAAATCTGCATGAATTATTGAAGATTTTGGTTGAAGGCGGCGGATCCGACCTGCACATCACGACCAATACGCCTCCTCAGATCAGGGTGGACGGCAAGTTGAAGCAGCTGGAGCTGCCGCCGCTGAATGCGGTAGAGACCAAGCAACTCTGCTATTCGGTGCTGACCGATTCCCAGAAGCACAAATTTGAGGAAGAGAACGAACTTGACCTCTCCTTTGGTGTTAAGGGGCTCTCGCGTTTCAGAGGTAATATCTTTGTGCAGCGTGGGGCGGTGGCCGGAGTCTTTCGGGTGATCCCCTACAAGATCCTGTCTTTTGAAGAGCTGGGGCTTCCCCCGGTAGTCAAGGAGCTGTCGGAAAAACCCCGGGGGCTGATTCTGGTGACCGGTCCCACCGGTTCGGGTAAGTCAACCACCCTGGCCTCCATCATTGACTTTATCAACGTCAACCGTCGCGACCATATCGTTACCATTGAAGACCCGATCGAATACCTGCATCCCCACAAAGGCTGTCTGGTGAATCAGCGCGAGGTGGGGGCCGATACTAAGGGGTTTAAAAATGCCCTGAAGTATGTACTGCGTCAGGATCCTGATGTGGTACTGGTGGGGGAATTGCGGGATCTGGAGACCATTGAGGCGGCCCTGACATTGTCCGAAACCGGTCACCTCTGTCTTGCCACCCTGCATACCAACTCCTGCGCCCAGACCATTAACCGGATTGTGGATGTCTTTCCCCCTTACCAGCAGACCCAGATCAGGGCACAGCTCTCCTTTGTGCTGGAAGGGGTGATGTCTCAGGCCCTGATCCCCAAGATAGGTGGCGGACGGGTCATGGCGCTGGAGATCATGGTGCCGAACCCGGCCATCAGAAACCTGATTCGTGAGGACAAGGTGCATCAGATCTATTCCCAGATGCAGGTTGGGCAGGACAAGTTCGGCATGCAGACCATGAACCAGTCGCTGTACTCGCTTGTTACGCGGCGCCTGATTACCATGGATGATGCCTTCAGCCGTTCGTCCGATTCCGACGAGTTACGGCAGATGATCAACAACCCCACCATGCGTCCGCAAGTGCGCCGCTAACCGCTGACGATACTGAAGGAGGGAGACCGTTATGCCGAAGTTTTCCTGGGAAGGCAAGACCCGCGCCGGCGCAGCTCAAAAAGGGGTAACCGATGCACCGGATGCCGCTTCAGTTGAGGCGCAACTGCGCAAGGCCGGGCTGCAGAATATCGTGGTCAAGGAACAGTCCAAAGGCTTTCAGATCAAGCTGCCGAGCCTTGGTGGCGGCAAGATCGAGACCAAGGATCTGGTGATCTTTACCCGCCAGTTTGCCACCATGATCGACTCGGGTCTGCCGCTGGTGCAGTGTCTGGATATTCTGGGCAATCAGCAGGAAAAACCGGTCTTTAAGGATATTATTCTCAAGGTAAAGGAGAGCGTGGAGAGCGGCTCTACCTTTGCCGATGCCCTGGCAAAACATCCCAAGGCGTTTGATGAACTGTATGTCAACCTGGTGGCTGCCGGCGAGATCGGCGGTATTCTGGACACCATTCTCAACCGTCTGGCTGCCTATATTGAAAAGGCCATGAAGCTCAAGAAGCAGATCAAGGGAGCCATGGTCTATCCTACGACGATCATGGCCATTGCCGTGATCGTGGTGGGTGTGATTCTGGTCTTTGTTATCCCTACCTTTGCCACAATGTTTGCTGATTTTGGCGGGGAGTTGCCTGCCCCGACCCAATTTGTGATCGGACTTTCAAGCTTCCTTAAAAAATATATCATCCTGATGATTGTTGGTTTCTTTGCGCTGTCTGCCGCCTTTAAAAAGGTTTACGCAACCCCGGTCGGCCGGAAGCGGATTGACGCGCTTGCCCTCAAGGCACCGATTGCCGGTCCGCTGATCCGCAAGGTGGCGGTGGCCAAGTTTACCCGTACCCTGGGTACGATGGTCAGCTCCGGGGTGCCGATCATGGACGGCCTGGAGATCGTGGCAAAGACAGCCGGTAACAAGATTGTGGAAGAGGCGATTTACGGGGTGCGGCAGGCTATCTCGGAAGGCAAGACCATGGCCGAGCCGCTGCAGTCCTGCGGTATATTCCCGCCCATGGTGGTGCAGATGATTGCGGTTGGCGAAGCTACTGGAGCCATGGATGCCATGCTGAACAAGATCGCTGATTTTTACGATGATGAGGTTGACGATGCGGTCTCTGCCATGACTGCCATGATGGAACCGCTCTTGATGGTTTTTCTGGGTACAGTGGTAGGGGGACTGGTGGTGGCCATGTACCTGCCGATCTTCAAGCTTGCCGGTGCTGTGGGAGGATAGTCGCCAGGTGCCGGTCGGCAGGGGTATTCCGGCGTGATCTTTGAGCGCCGTCTACGGATCTATATTGTTGTTCGTCTGGCGGTGGTCGGTCTCTTTCTGGCCTCCACCGTCATTCTGAAGTTTTCCGACGCTGATGCACTCGGCAACCCCCAGTTTACCAGCATCGTAGCACTGCTGTTGCTTGCCGGCCTGTTCTCTGCCTGTTCTCTGGCCTTGCTTAAACGCCAGAGTCGGCACCTGCCCATCACCCGTCTGCAGATCATCTGGGATGTCCTGTTTGTCACCATGCTGCTGCTGTTGACGGACGGTATTGCCAGCCCCTATTCCTTTCTGTACCTGCTGGCTATCATGCATGCCGGGATGCTGCTGGATCGGCGTCAGGCCCTCTACACGGCTGCGCTCTGCAGTATCCTCTATGGTGCCCTGGTTGATATGCAGTATTACGGCCTGCTGCAGAAAATCGGCCTTGGTGCCGAGTCTGCCCTGTACCGGGGTGAAGTGGTTATCCTGTACACGATCTTTCTGCATCTGATCGGGTTTGTGCTGGCTGCAGTTACCGGCAGCCACCTGGCCGAGCGAGCCCGGCAGACGGAACAGGCCCTGCGGGTAACCGAAGTCAATTACGAAGAGTTGAAGCAGCTGCACAGCACCATTGTCGAGCAGCTGGAAAACGGATTGATGACCCTTACCCCTGATGGATTGATCAGGGTGTTCAATCCGTATCTGGAGCGGTTGACCGGCCTGACTCAGCCGGAGGCCTACGGGCGTTCAGTGGCAACGGTCTTTCCTGGCCTGCAGCTGCCGCCTGTACCGAGTATGCCCCGGCAGCAGGGGGAATTCAGCTACCGGGCCGAGTCAGGTGAGCCGCTTCTGATCGGGTATACGGTAACCGGATTCAATAATCTGCAGGGTGGATTAGCCGGGATGCTGGTGACCATCAAGGATCTGACCAGCCTGAAGCAGATGGAGCTGGCCCTGAAGCGGGCTGACCGGCTGGCCGCTCTGGGTGAGCTTTCAGCGCGGATGGCCCATGAGATCCGCAATCCGTTGGCCGCCATCAGCGGGTCGGTACAGTTGCTGGCCGAGCATGGCAGCCTGCGTGATCATGAATCCCGTTTGCTGGCCATTGTGCTGCGGGAGTCCGAGCGGCTGAATCTGCTGATTACTGATTTTCTGGCCTATGCCCGGCCACGTCCGCCTCAGGTGGAACGGTTTGATCTGACAACTCTGGTAGCAGATCTGCAGGCGCTGCTGGCCGGTGATGCCCGCTTCAGGACTGTCAGGCTGAACAGTGATATGCCGACAGAACTGTTGATCAGGGCTGATCGAGATCAGCTGCAGCAAGTACTGCTCAATCTGTTGCAGAATGCTGCTGATGCCATGCCTGCAGGTGGTGAAATTGTGCTGCAGGCTGATCTGCAGCGCGCTATAGATGATGTCGGCTGCAGATACGGGTTGTTGCGGATCAGGGTGACGGATCAGGGGATCGGTATGGATGCTGAGGCCAGTCGCCACCTGTTTGAACCGTTCTGGACCACCAAGCCCAATGGCACAGGCCTGGGGCTGGCAACGGTCTACCGGATCATTGAGGGGCACCAAGGCAGTGTGCGGGTTGATCCTGGTCTGGAAGGCGGTACCGTGGTGACGCTGTTGTTGCCGATGCTGGAGGAAGAGGATGGCGAAGACCAGACTGCTGGTTGTTGATGATGAGCTGAGTATGCGGGAGTTTCTGGCGATCCTGCTTGAGCGTGAGGGGTACGAGGTGGTGACCGCTGCCGATGCTGCTACGGCCTTGTCTCACCTGGCTGCTGCAGAGTTTGCCCTGGTGATCTCTGATGTGCAGATGCCCGGCTTGAATGGCCTGGCTCTGCTGGAGCGGATCAAAGAGAGCAACCCGGATACAGCGGTTCTGCTGATTACCGCCTTTACAACGGCTGAGCAGGCGGTGGAGGCGATGAAGCTGGGGGCCTATGACTACCTGGCCAAGCCGTTCAAGGTGGATGAGGTGAAGTTGCTGGTTGCCAATGCCCTTGAAAAACGTGACCTGAAACGGGAGAATCGGCAGTTGCGTGAGAAGGTGGCGGTCTGCGACGGTTATGGTGGCATAGTAGGCAACTCCAGACGGATGCAGGAGCTCTTTCAGTTGCTGGGTAAGGTTGCTGAGTCTACTACCACGGTGTTGATCTCAGGAGAAAGCGGTACCGGTAAGGAACTGGCTGCCAGGGCGATTCATAACGCCGGTCCGCGTCGCAGTAAACCGTTTGTGGCGGTCAACTGCGGAGCTATTCCGGAGAATCTGATCGAGAGCGAGCTGTTCGGTCATGCCCGCGGGGCCTTTACCGGAGCAGTAGGGGAGCGGCCCGGGCTCTTTGAGCAGGCAAATGGTGGCACGGTCTTTCTGGACGAGATCGGCGAGCTTCCCCTCGCCATGCAGACACGCCTTTTGCGGGTGATTCAGGAGCGGGAGGTGCGCCGGGTTGGCGGGAGTTCGGTCAAGAAGGTGGATGTCAGGCTTGTGGCTGCCTCAAATCGTGACCTGGAGCAGCAGGTAAAGGACGGCAGCTTCAGAGAGGATCTCTACTACCGGATCAATGTGGTTCAGGTGGTCATGCCTCCCCTGCGGGAGCGGGTTGAAGATATCCCGCTGCTGGCAGAACATCTGGTTCGCAAACATGGCGGGCCGGGTGCCCTTCTTATGCCGGACGCGTTGCAGGCACTGATGGCCTATCCGTTTCCCGGTAATGTACGCGAGTTAGAGAATATCATTGAGCGGAGCCTGGTGCTGGACCCCGTCCGGATTTCCCTGAACAACCTGCCGTCTCAGGTGAAAAATACGGTCAAGCGCTTTGATCTGCATACGGCTGTAGAGATTCCGGAGAGTGGGATCGATCTTGAACCGGCCCTTGAACAGCTTGAAAAGCAGTATCTGGTTAAAGCGCTCGAAAAATCAGGCGGCAGCAAGACCAGGGCTGCCGAACTGCTGGGGATGTCGTTCCGTTCCTACCGCTACAAATTAAGCAAATACGGACTTTCGGCCGATACGGACTGAATCGGCCCCACCACATGAGGAAAGGTAACACTCCTATGCCAAGCACACCGTTTACCCCCACCAGTCTCCTGGTGACCGGCGGTGCCGGATTTATCGGCTCCAATTTCATCAACCGCTTCATGCCGCTCAATCCCGGCTGCCGTCTGGTCAACCTTGATGCCCTGACTTACGCCGGCAACCTGAAGAACCTGACAGAGGTGGAGCAGAACCCCAACTACCGCTTTGTGAAAGGGGATATCGGCGATGCAGCCTTGGTCGCCAGTATTCTGGCCGAAGAAAAAATTGATGCGGTGCTGCATTTTGCTGCTGAATCCCATGTTGATCGCTCCATTACCGGGCCTGAGATCTTTGTCCGCACCAATGTGCTGGGTACCCAGATCCTGCTGGAGGAGAGCCGCAAGCACTGGCAATCCGGGGCTGTGGCTGATTTTCGCTACTACCAGATCTCCACCGACGAGGTCTATGGTTCTCTGGGTGAGACCGGCTTCTTTACGGAAGAGACACCACTAGCGGCCAACTCCCCCTACTCGGCCAGCAAGGCCGGTGCTGACCTGCTGGTGCGGGCCTACCATGAAACCTTTGGCATGCCTGCCCTGATCTCCCGCTGCTCAAATAACTACGGCCCGTTCCATTTTCCGGAAAAACTGATCCCGCTCCTGATCGCCAATATCATTGCCGAAAAACCGCTGCCGGTGTACGGCGATGGCAGCAATGTGCGTGACTGGCTGCATGTGCAGGATCACAGCGCTGCTATTGAGCGGATCCTCAAGCAGGCTGCACCTGGCTCGGTCTACAACATCGGCGGCAACAACGAGTGGAAGAACATCGACATTGTCCATCTGGTCTGCGACCTGCTGGACAGCAGGTTGGGGCGTGCGCCGGGCAGCAACCGCAGTCTGATCACCTTTGTCAAGGATCGGCCCGGTCATGACAAGCGCTATGCCATTGATGCATCAAAATTGAAAGCTGATCTGGGCTGGTCACCGGCCTATACCTTTGAGACCGGCATCAGCGAGACCATTGACTGGTACCTGGCCAACCAGGCCTGGGTCGCCGAAGTCACCAGCGGCAGCTATCGTGACTACTATCAGCAGCAGTACGGAGGTGCTGCATGATTCTGGTGATCGGATCGAACGGCATGCTGGGGCAGGACCTGCTGGCGCTGCTGGGTGAGCAGGGCAGGGGGGTGGACCTGCCTGATATTGATATTACTGATATGCGTTCAGTGCAGCAGGTGCTGACTGCGCTCAAGCCTCGGGTGGTGGTGAACTGCGCTGCCTACACTGATGTGGACGGCTGTGAAAGTGATGCCGAGACCGCCATGCAGGTGAACGCTGAGGGGGTGGCCTTTCTGGCCATGATCACCCGTGAGCTTGGCGCCAAACTGGTACAGATCAGCACCGACTATGTCTTTGACGGCAGCAAGGGGAGCTCTTACCGTGAAGATGACCTGCAGAAACCGTTGAATATCTATGGCGAATCCAAGCTGGCCGGTGAGCTGAATGTGGATATCAACCCGGATAACCTGCTGGTGCGGACCCAGTGGCTCTATGGTCTGCATGGCAAGAATTTTGTGGAGACCATGCTGAGGCTGGGCAGTCAAAAGAGCGAACTGACCGTGGTGGATGACCAGATCGGTTCCCCTACCTGGACGGTTGATCTGGCCAGGGGTATTCTGGCCCTGATCCACAAGGATTGTCGCGGTGTGTACCACTGTGCCAACAGCGGCCATACCTCCTGGAACGGGTTTGCCAAGGCAATTTTTGCAGCGTCCGGTATGCAGGTATCGGTGCTGCCAATGACCACTGAACAGCTGAACCGGCCGGCCCGCAGACCGTTGTACTCAACCCTGGACTGCAGTAAGCTGGCGGCTGATACCGGTTTTACGGCGCAGCCCTGGCAGGAGGCCCTGCAACAGTACCTGACACAACGATCAAAGGAGCCATGTAATGGAGCTTGAACGAGGAGAACGCCCCTGGGGCACCTATACCGTGCTGGAGGAAAACCGGCACTATAAGATCAAACGGATTGAGGTACTGCCTGGCCAGCGGTTGTCGCTGCAGAAGCACCATCACCGCAGCGAACATTGGATTGTGGTCTCCGGAACTGCCCTGGTAACCTGCGGCGAGCAGCAGTTTATGGTCAATATTAACGAGTCCACCTTTATCCCGATCGGTGAGCAGCACCGGCTGGAAAATCCGGGCAAGATCCCGCTGGTCATTATTGAGGTGCAGAGCGGCGAATACCTGGGTGAGGATGATATAGTCCGTTTTCAGGATGACTATCAGCGGGCCGGGGAGCAGGAGGCAGCATGTATATCGTGATTCTGGCCGGCGGTTCCGGCACCCGTTTCTGGCCGGTCTCACGCCACAGTCGGCCCAAGCAGCTGATCAGCATCACCGATGGTCCCACTATGCTGCAACGGACCGTTGAGCGGATCCTGCCGATGAAGCCCAAGCGGATTTTGGTGGTTACCAACAGCCAGCAGGCCAAGGAGACCGAACAACAGCTGGCCGGTTACCGCACAACGGTTCCGGTTGATGTACTGGCCGAACCGGTGGGGCGCAACACGGCCCCGGCAGTGGGTCTGGCTGCTACCATCATTGCGGCCCATGACCCTGAAGGGGTGATGGTGGTGCTGCCGGCAGATCACTATATCCGTAACGAGGAACAGCTTCAGCAGGCCCTGCAGCTGGCAATCCACAGCGCCCGCAACGGCTGGCTGATGACGTTGGGGATCGTACCCACTGCTCCTGAGACCGGCTACGGCTATCTGGAAGCCGACACAGCAATGCGCGGCATTGGTCCGTTTCCGGTAACCCGTTTTGTGGAAAAACCTGACCGGGCCACTGCCCTGGCCTATCTGGAGGCCGGTACCTTTTTCTGGAACAGCGGCATGTTTGTCTGGCGCGCTGATATGATTCTGCAGGAGATTGAGCGTCATCTGCCTGCACTTGCCGGACCATTGGGCCGGATCAGCTTTGGTGATGTCTGGGAGCTGGGTGACCTGGCCGCACAGATTGAGCAGGTCTATCAAACCGTACCGTCGGTCTCCATTGATTATGGAGTGATGGAAAAATCGGATCGGGTGCAGATGGTTGCAGCGGATATCGGCTGGAGCGATGTGGGTAGCTGGTCAGCCCTGGCAGAGGTGGTTGAGCCGGACCAGCAGGATACGGTGGTGGTCAACTGTGCTGCCTATATCAATGTTGCCAGCAGCGGTTGTACGGTTTCCGGCAATGGTGGTGTGGTGGCAACCATTGGGGTACAGGATCTGATTGTGGTGGCCACCGGTGATGCGGTGCTGGTCTGTCCCCGAGATCGAGCCCAGGATGTGCGTACCGTGGTTGAGGAGCTGCAGCAGCGTGGCCTGAACCACTACCTGTAGCTGTTTGCTCGCAGGGGCCTGGTGCCCCTGTTTCTTTGACGGGCTTGTCAACTTATAGGTTATTGAAAGGTTAACCATGAGCATGGATCTTCTGGCACAGCGGCTTGAACAGCTGCAGCACCAGCAGTTGTTCCGGCGTTTGCGCCAGATTGACCGGACAACCCCGCAGGTGGAGGTGGACGGCCGGCCGGCCTTGCTGTTCTGCTCCAACAACTACCTGGGGTTGGCAGAGCATCCGGTACTGGCCCGGGCTGCAGCAGATGCCGCGTTACAATACGGTACCTCCAGTGCAGCCTCCCGCTTGGTGTCAGGTACCCTGGCGCTGCATGATCTGCTTGAACAGGCGGTTGCTGCCTGGAAATGCACTGAAACGGCACTGCTGTTTAATAGCGGCTATGCAGCCAATACCGGTTGCATAGCCGCCCTGTGCGGCAGGGGCGATACGATCTTTTCAGACCGGCTGAACCATGCCAGCATCATTGACGGTGCCCTGCTCTCAGGCGCCAGGCTGGTGCGCTATCCCCACAACGACCTGCAGACCCTGACCCGATTGCTGGAACAAGATCAGAGCAATGGACTGAAGCTGATCGTGACTGACGGTGTCTTTAGTATGGACGGCGATTGTGCTCCTTTACCGGAACTGGCTGATCTGGCTGAACAGTATCAGGCGTTGCTGCTGGTGGATGATGCCCATGCCGGCGGGGTGCTTGGCCAGCAGGGACGGGGTAGCGTTGATCTGCACGGTGTGGCTGACCGGGTGGCAATCCAGATGGGTACCTTTGGCAAGGCACTGGGCAGCTTTGGGGCCTACGTAGCCTGTTCCGGTCTGGTGCGCGATTATCTAATCAACAAGGCCCGTTCACTGATCTTTTCTACCTCACTGCCGCCGGCTGTGTTGGCAGCCTCGTTGGCAGCAGTCCGGCTGATGCAGACCGACGAGGGGGAGTGCCTGCGTCAACAGGTTGCCGGGCATGGCCGTCTGCTGCGTGGTCTGTTGCAGCAGCAAGGCCTGCAGGTGCCGGATGGGAACACGCCGATCATCCCGCTGGTGGTTGGTGATGCTGCAACCACGAACCGCTTTTCAACACGCCTGCTGGAAGAAGGGATCTTTGTGCAGGGTATCCGGCCCCCCACCGTGCCGGTGGGGACCAGCAGGCTGCGCTGTACGGTCATGGCCAGCCATACACCGGAGCAGATCCGTTGTGCCGCAGCAACCATTGTCAGGGTCGGCCGGGAACTGGGGGTCCGTTGATATGCCGTTGTGTGAGGGACTCTGGTATGAGGAACAGGGGCAGGGCTGTCCAATCCTGTTTGTGCATGGCTGGTGCATGTCTTCGGCTGTGTGGGGCCTGCAGCGGGAGGCAGTGGCAGCCGACCACCGTTTTCTTGCCGTTGATCTACGGGGACATGGCAGGTCAACAGCTGCTCAAACAGGTGGCGGCTTTGCCGCTCATGCCGCAGATCTGGTCGGTCTGGTCCGGCAACTGAACCTGCGTGATCTGGTGGTAGTGGGCTGGTCCCTGGGTGCCCAGGCCCTGCTTAAGGCCTATCCAGCCTTGCAGCAACACCTGAAAGGGCTGGTGCTGGTGGGCGCCACCCCGCGTTTTTCTGCAGCCCCCCACTTTCCCTACGGGTTGCCTGCCAAGGAGGCGGTCGGGATGCGGCTGAAGGTGCGACGTAATCTTGAGCGGGCGCTGGAGGGGTTTCAGCGTACCCTGTTTGTTGAGGGCGAGCTTGCTGATCCGGCTGCAGCCGCTGCTGTAACACAGGTACTTTCAGCCGTCAGGCAGCCTGACCAGACCGTAGCTTTGGAAGGGCTTGAGGCATTGATGGATGAAGAGGTGCTGAAGGAGGCCGGCCAAGTCCGTTGTCCGACCTTGCTGCTCCATGGCAGCCAGGACCAGACCTGCCTGCCGGCAGCATCGGCATGGCTGGCGCAGCAGATCAGTACCAGCAGGCGGGTACTGGTGCAAGGTTGCGGCCATGCCCCGTTTCTGAGCAGGCCGGCCCTCTTTAATCAGGAGCTGCTCAACTTCTTGGGCGAGGTCTACAGCGATGTATGAGCGCCAACGGGTACAACAGGCCTTTCATCGCGGGGCGATTGACTATGATCAGCATACTCCGGTGCAGCAGCGGGTAATTGAGCGATTGCTGGGAGTGTTGCAGGAACAACCGCTTCAGCCCCCTCTACAGTTGCTGGATGTTGGCTGCGGTACTGGCAGGTTGCTTGATCTGCTGGCTCAAGAACTGCCGCAAGCACAGCTGACCGGGT